>CAVDMD010000049.1:0-15462 GCA_963609975.1 bacterium
TTGGATTTATACTATCCTTCATAATACTCTTTCACCGCATCAAAGAATGCATTTATATTTTCCCACGGTGAATCTGCCGGAATATCACATCCCGACGATATGAGGTAATTTTTGTGCCCGCAGCAATCTCTCATAACCGACAGGGTTTCTTCTCTAACCTGTTGAGGCGTTCCATTGCAAATTACTGCTGCCGGGTCTACATTACCCATAGCAATTGTATCCGCAGGGAATTTATCCATCATTTCTTTCATGCTTATTACATTGCCGAAATGGTAAGCTGATGCTCCGCAGTAAAGGACTTCGTCAACAGACTTGATAGTGCTGTTTCCGCAATTATGATATATCACTATGAAATTTTCATCCTGCACCGCTTCTACTATTTTCTTCACATAAACCGAAGAGAACTCCTTCAGCTGGCTTGGAGGAAGTAGACCTGCCAATGGTTCTGCCATAGCTATTCCGTTGGCTCCTGCTGCTTTGTATGCCTTTACATACTCAATAAGGAATTGTGTTGCTTTGTCAAGCACCACATGAATAAATTCAGGATCCAGCATACATTTCATCATTACTTCCTGAATATCCATTATTCTGCCGGTAAGTGAAAAAGGTCCTATACAGCCTGCAAATACCGGTCTGTCTGTAATGAGTTCAACAGCTTTTTTGCAGCCTTCAATATATATTCCTGTACGGCCTGCGCCCACCTTAGGCACTTCAATACTTTCAGCCTCTTCTCTCGTATTAATAACATGCTTTATTACATTTGGCACTTCGTTTTCAGCAAAATCAACCTCTGCACCAAAAGCTTCCGCCTCGATGGACAAATCCATATAAGTAACCGCCGCACAGGTATCAACGGTGTCTGCCAGCTTCTTAAGGCCCTCTGCCTGCGTATCACTGTCACTTAAAAGAGCCTTCACAGATATACCCATCTTACTTGCAATAGGAAAAGACAGAATGGGCATAGGCTTTTTTTGTTCCGCGGTTTTAATTTGTTCGAGCCATTCATTCATGTTTCTTTTCATAATTATAATCTCCTTTCACACGCTAGTTTTTTGCGCTGACTCTCTTTCTTGCTCTATCAAGAATTGCTTCAAGCTTCTTAACGGCATCTTCCGGAAGTTCCCTCTGATTGCCCTTTGCAAGGATTTCCTTTACTTTTTCGTTGTAACGCATTCCTAAATCCTTGGAACCGTTAATTTCAAATTCTTCATTAGTCTGAACTTTCATTGTGGTTCCTCTCCACAATTCTTTGAAATGTCTCATTGTATGCGGATGAGTCAGGTAATCTCCTTCAGGTCCGATTTCATTAATAACATCCAGTGCTAAAGTTTCATCATTTACTTCAATCCCTTCAACGAACTTTCTGCTGTATCCGATGACTTCATCGATAAAGCAAAGCGCTTCGAGCGATCCGCTGTTATCTGATTCCAAGAATCCTGCCAGGGAATTTGTTGTTACACCTGCGGCCATACCGCAGAACACTTCGTTACTATGTTCAAAGGCAGCCTGCTGATCAAACACCGGACTTGTTGAGGCACCGCCTGTATGTGAGCCTGCCGGAATACCTAAAGAATTCCAAACCTCTGTCATTCCAACAGATGTCAATGTATATTCGGGACCTCCTGTCATTACCTGAGCACTCATCATATCCGTAGAGTCGATATATCCTCCCGGCGTTACTACAGTTCCCGGATTTATTGTCTGTGCCAGTACTATTGCTGTCAACGGCGCACACATATTAAGTGCTATAGTTCCCGCCATTGTGCAAGGACCTAAGCTTCCTATAACAGTTTCATGTCCCGGGCTGAGCAGATATCCGTTTTCAGCAATATACATCAGCTGATCCACTATATCCTCTTCCCACAGCAAAGGAGTTGTCGGGCATACCACTGTATGGAGAAACGGCTTTCTTCTGAAATTCTCATGACTTCCTGAAATAACCGCACACATATCAAACATATCTTTAAGGTTGTCTATATGCTGGCACCATGTATATATATGCTTGCTGCTGTTAGTCATCATTAAATACACTTCATGAAGTTCTTCCATTTCAGGAACTTCATCATCTGCCATAGAAAAACCAGTAATCCAGTCAATGTTAGGAAGCGCATCGAGCAACCTGATTACATTAATGTTATCCTGCTTGGTGGTTCTTCTCTTTTCTCCGGTTTCCAGATCCCTTACATACAAGCTGGTACTGTCCGGTCCGTAATATGAGCGACCGATTTCATTAATCTGTGATACGTTTCCGTTCTGATCATAAAATGTACTGGTTTTCGGAGTCAAATCAATACACTTCTCAATAAGGTTCTTAGGGAAATGAACTCTTTTTCCTTCTATCCAGCAGCCTGCTTCTTTAAGTATATTTCTAGCCTTCTCATTTTGCATTTCAACTCCTGTTATCTCCAGAATTCTACATGCCGCATTAAAGATTGCTTTGCACTGCTCTTCATTGAGAACCGTCAGCTTAGGTCTGTTATGTTGAATATAATTATCTCTCATTTTATTTACACATCCTTTCTTGACTCATTGCTTTTACTGCAAACAAAATTCAACAGCCTTCTCAGATGCCTCAACTGCATCCAGAGTCCACGCATCTGCACCTATTTTTGCTGCATAATCGGCATTCACAGGTGCTCCGCCAATCATAAATTTGAACTTGTCGCGAACACCTCTCTCTTCTGCCAGAGCTATTACCTTCTGCATAACTGTTGCAGTTGAAGTAAGCATTGCCGACATCGCTATAATCTTACAGTCATTTTCCAGCGCTGTATTAATATACACTTCAGGCTTTACATCATATCCCAAGTCAATAACTTCAATGCCTTTGCTTTCCATAATCATTTTTACTAGATTCTTACCGATGTCGTGAAGGTCGCCTTCTACAGTACCCAGAACACATTTTCCGGCCGACGCTGTATTTGAAGAAGAAAGAATAGGTCTTAATATATCCATTCCTGCGCTCATTGCCTGTGCAGCTATAAGTACTTCCGGCACAAACATCTCACCTGCTTTAAATCTGGTTCCTATACTGTCCATTGGCGCCAAAAGACCTTCCTGCAAAATCTCTCTGGCATCCATACCTTCGTCAAGACACTTTTTTGTCAGTTCTGCAACTGCTGCTGCATCTCCTTCTTCCATAACTTTTCCGATCTCTTTTAAAATGCTCATAGTAATCCTTCCTTTCTCTTTTTACCACATGTTATATCTATCATGTTCAATTTACAGTTTTAGTTTATCAAGCATGGAAACTGTGCAACATATACAACGCATATGAAACAACGGCGTTTTTTCTGTGTGTGCTGTGCAGAAAAAAATTATTCTAATAAATTCTAAAGCCCTCTTCCCTGCTATGCATCCTGGCAATACGTTCCTTAAGAAACCCTCTGAATTCTCTTGCAGCCGTGCTTTGAGGGGCGCCTGAATCATACACCATTGTTACACATCTGTCAGTAAGCGGTTCATCAAGTTTTATTTCCATCACCTCTCCCAATGCGATGGCATCCTTTGCAAATTCAGGTGGTATAAATCCCATTCCCATGTTGTGCTTTACAGCCATCAGAATCATGTCAGTAGTATCCACTTCGATATCAGGTCTGAACTCCAGATTATTCTTACTGAAATGCCTGTCCAGAAAACATCGGGTGAAGCTATCACTTGTCAAACTTATCCACGGATACCCTATCAGTTCATTCAACGAGGTGTTCCTTTCACTTATTTCCATATAGCTTTTACCACAAATCAAAATATCCCTGTATTTTCTCAGATGAATCTGCCTTATAGGCTCTACTGTATCTATCGGTGAAGAAACAATCGCTATGTCTATCCGGCCCTCCTTAAGAAACCTTAAAGAATCGCTACTGCTGTTATTGAAAATTTTGAAGTGTACTTTGGGAAAATTAGCCTTAAACTCCTCCATTGCATCAAACAGATAACAATGAAGCGCTGTTTCGGTTGCGCTTATATATACACTGCCTTTTTCAAGTCCTGCAATATTTTCAAGAATATTTTCACCTTTGAAAAACTGTGCACACCCTTCTGAAACGTATTTGAACAGCATTTCCCCTTCCGGAGTATGCACCATTCCCTGTTTGCACCTTATGAAAAGCCTGCATCCCAAATCTCTCTCAAGGTTGCGTATCGTCCTCGTTACCGCCGGCTGACTGATCTTTAATGCATTGGCAGCTTTAGTTAAATTCTTATATTTTGATACAAAGTAGAATATTTTATAATATTCGAAATTAGAATTCATTTCAGCCCTTTACTTTATCTTAGCAAATACTCTATCAATTTTTTCGAGAGCTATTGTAAGATCCTTTTCTGTGTGCATTGACGTAAATCCACAGTGATGAGGGAACGGGTATGCACCGCCGCAATAAAAATGAAGTCCCTCTTCAAGCGCTTCCTTCACAAACTCAGGATACATCTCAGGCTTAAAATTAATCACTGTATCATGGAGATTATAGTCAATCTGCGGGTCATCATATCCGAAATACAGTCCGAATTGAGCCCCCTGAAGTCTGATATGTCCCGGGATGCCATGCTTCTTAAATAAATCGTTGACACCGTCTCCAAACATTTTCTCTTTTTTTTCAATCAGATCATAAAAGCCCGGCTCTGATGCCATCTTGAGACATTCCTTGGCAGCCAGCACCGACAGGAAATTTCCGGAGCTTGTGCCGCTGATGGTAACAGGTCCGATTGGATTGCACATATCCATTATCTCTGCTTTACCTGCAATAACCGCCAGTGAAAATCCGTTGGCCACTGCCTTGGCAAAGGTGCTGAGATCCGGCTGAACATCATAATACATCTGCGCACTGCCCGGTCTGAATCTAAGTCCTGAAATAACCTCATCGTAAATCATCAGAACACCTTCTTCATCGCAAAGCTTTCTGACAGCCTGCATGTATTCTTTAGTTGACGGCATACAGCCCAGGTCATAGCTTACCGGTTCCATGATAATTGCGGCGATATCGCCTCTGTATTTGTTAAATACATATTTGACTGCATCAATATTGTTCCATTCGATTAGCTTTACGTTCTCTTCTACACCTTTAGCAAATCCTTTTGTGGCCGGAGATACTGCTCTGGTTTCTCCGTGTTCATCAACATCTGTTCCATACTTATCATTAAACCATATCATTTCATGCATACCGTGAAAATGGCCATCCATCTTAATGATAAGATTCTTTCCTGTATATGCTCTGGCAATTCTGATTGCTCCCAGCGTTGCTTCTGTTCCCGAATTAGTCAATCTGATTTTTTCTGCAGTCGGAATCAGTTTTGTAAACAGTTCCGCGAATTCCACAGTGTCTTCAGTATCGAAATTCATAAAAAATCCTCTTTCGATGCCCTTGACAACAGCCTCTTCTATCTGAGGATTTTTCCATCCAAACAGGATTCCGCCGCTGCCTACATGAAAATCTATATATTCTTTACCGTCGACATCATACACATGGCAACCTTCTGCTCTTTCCAAAAGTATTGATGACTTCTTCACATGATTGAAACGTCCGCCTGCACACACGCCTCCAACCATTACTTTTTGTGCTCTTTCAAAAAGTTCACTGCTTCTGCTCATTACTGTATCCTCCTTGTTTCAATTATTTATATGCTCTTCTGAAAATTCCCACACAATCCTCATGATTAACAGGAATCGGATCACAAAAGAAAAGACCCTCCAGAGTTTCTCTTGCATTCTTTGCCATTGCTTCCATCTCATTTTCTGCAATGCCGAAATCAGACATTTTCAGATTGTGTACACCGCATTTCTTTTGAAGCTCAACAAGCGCCGTTATGAAATCCTGCGCTTCTGCAGCATCTTCTTTTCCCAGGGCTTTCGCCATTTCAATGAATCTGTCATCACATGCATGTTTATCAACAAAATACTGATAATAAGCTTCACTGATCATAATAAGCCCCGCACCATGCGTAAGGTTATGGTGATATGCCGACATCGCATGTTCCATCGAATGTTCACTGGTGCATGAGCTTAATTCCATAACCATTCCGGAAAGTGTATTGGCAAATGCAACCCCTTCTCTTGCCTCCATATCACTGCCGTCCTTAACTGCACGAGCCAGATACCTGCCGATGTTTTTAATTGCAGTCAGGGCATGCATATCTCCCATCAGATTGTGCATTACGGAAATATATCCTTCTACACTGTGAAACAGCGCATCAAAGCCTTGGTATGCTGTGAATTCAGGTGGTACCGATACCATGAGTTCCGGGTCGACTATTGCCAGCACCGGATTTAATGAATCTATGCCGCCAAAAGCCAGTTTTTCTTCAGTCTTTTCATTGCTGATTACAGCTACACTGTCAACTTCAGAGCCTGTTCCGGCAGTCGTTGTTATCGCAACTATAGGAAGAGGTTTTTCAGCGATAGGCTTTTTCCCGCCGGAGCCTGTTGCCATGTAATCCCACAGATCGCCTTCATTTGTTACCATTGTTGCAATAGCCTTGGATGCATCCATAACACTTCCTCCGCCCAAAGCAACTATGAAATCACACTTGTTTTCTTTCGCTGCTGCTGCACCTTCCATGACCGTGGTATTCAGAGGATTTGGCTCTATTTTGTCAAATACCGCATATTCAACACCTGCTTTATCAAGCTGCGCCTGACAGCTGTCCAAATACCCGTTAGCCTTCGTCGACCTGCCGTTTGAAATCACCAGCAAAGCCTTTTTGCCCGGCATAGTCTGCTCATTTAGCTGATTTAACGCTCCTGCTCCAAACACTAATCTGGTTGGCGAAAATCTTATAAATCCCATAATTATTTACCTTCTTTCTTATTTTTTTGTAATTTATGTATTATAGCGTAATACGCTACAAATAAAATCAAAGCTGAGCAGGTCCACGCAGATACTTCTATAAAGTATACCCCTGCTGCTCCAAAAACAGTAACTGCCAATATTGTCATCACCGTTCTTCCGGCAAATTCCATACAGCTTGATACAACAACTATTTTCATTCTGTCAAGAGCCATAACTATATATCTGTATGTGTTTATTACATACAGCATTATAAGCATACAGCTCATTACAAAAAGATATCTGTATGCTATTATCAGTACACTGCCGGCCACAGCGCTGTTTTGGTCTATAAAAAACATCAATATGAATTTGCCGAAAGCAATCATTATAATACCGAGAACAATTGAAATTACTATTCCAAATACAAGGGATATTCTCGTTCCTTCTTTTATTCTGTCTATATTTCCTGCTCCATAGTTTTGGCTTGTGTATATCATCATAGCGCTTCCCATAGCCAGAGATATAGCTTCAAGAACACCGTAAATCTTATTTGTCGCCGTAAACCCCGCCACATATAAGAATCCCATTGAATTCAATGCGAATTGAACCAATATGCCGCCGACAGCAATAATAGCGTATTGAAATGAAGTCGCAAGACCTTTATTCCAGAGTTCCTTTACTGTCGCCTTATCTGCTTTCCGTTCTTCTCCGTCTGATTTTATAATTGATATCTTCCTGAATACGATGAAGCAATATACTCCGGACGCGCCTTGAGAAATAACACTGGCCACCGCTGCTCCGGCAACTCCCCAATGAAAAACCATCACAAAAATCAAATCCAGCACTATATTCATTATTGTAGAAATAAGCAACCCGATAAAAGGATTTCTGCTGTCTCCCAAAGCTCTCAAAATACCTGCCAGAGTATTGTATACAGCAATTATAAGTATTCCGCTGTACATGACAGATATATATGTACAAGCATCGTCAAATATATTTTCAGGTGTATTCAAAAGTCTTAAAACAGGCTCTGCCAAAAAAATCCCCGCTGCAGAAAATACAACGCCTATTATTACGCTCAAGACTATAGATATCTTTATGCTGTTCCTAAGCTTCGACATGTCTTTTTCCCCAAAGGCGGTAGCTATAACTACAGCAAAGCCCTGTCCAAACCCTGCAGCTGCCCAGAGCAGAAACCAGTAAATCCAGTCTGTTGCCCCTACCGCCGCAAGGGCATCCACACCGACACCCCGGCCTACAATTGCGGCATCAGCCACCGTATACAGCTGCTGAAGAAAATTCCCTCCGACTACCGGAAGCATAAATTTAAAAATGAGCCTCTTCGGATTCCCTGATGTCATATGATTTATATTAGTATCTTTGCTCTTATCCAATGTCTGTTCCAAAATTACCTCCAGCAGCAAAACATATCGTTATTAATATATAGCAAAATTTATGCCAACGCTTTACCGCTCTTTTTTTATCAAAAACAAGAATAAATGTGTCATACTGTCTCAGTACGGTATGCTTTTCTTTTTAATGCACAATATTTACTTCCCCAACGATTGTTGCTTTAATACAGGTTCTGAGAAATTCATTCTCATTGCAGACATTATTTATGTATTCATCCTCTTCATTTAAAATTATTTCCGGAGATGCCAATGCAAGTTTCTCAGCCAGATATTCCGCACAGCTTCTTACATCTGCCCTGCAATATTCTTTTGCTTCTTCAATAGTATCAAACATCAGCTTTTTTTCAGGAAGGAAGGCCACATATTTTTTCACGAGATGATCCATATGTATAAATGCGTCCACAGATTCTCTGACATCGCTGACCGAAGCTCCTACCGCATTGGCAACCGAACTGAATTCCGGCAGGATATACTGCGTATTCATCATATGCGCAGCCTTCCTGACCCATGCATCAGCAGGAGCTCCGATTCCTATGATTGGCTTTATGAAGCTGCCGTTACACTTTAAAGTGCACCCGCTGTTTTGACCTAGCAATGTGTCTATGATGAACTTTCCCACATCCGAGCCACATCGTTCCATATTCAGCCCATCCATTTCCAGTACGCTCTGCATTATTATGTAACACATTTTATACACACACGCATCTTCAGCCTCCTTCAAAAAAGTCTTATACTCTTTACCCGCTGCGTCTGCATACATTGCAAGTCCCAATACAGATGCTTTATGATTCCATTGCCTGAACTCACCGGTCGCATGCAGCAGGTCTGTCGGGGTCATGGAGATCATTTGTATAAGCTCATGCTTCATAAGGTCTGTTACACCTAAAGAATCGATATCTGTATTTAATTTTTCAGCCAGATAAAGTGCCGAATGCGCACCATTTTTCAGCAATCCGAGGACGCCTTTCTGTACTTCATTAAGCTTAAGACTACTCATATCCTTTGCTTTGAAAAGCCTGAAGCAGTCTGTCTCCATTCTGCCCGTCAAAGTATATTCTCTGCCTTTTTTAAGGCGCTTTATTTCTTCATATATATCAGGACTTCTGTCAGCTTCAACGCATAACGGTATTACACGGTACGGTTCGATTTTCAAATCTCCATTCGTATCCAGTCTGATATAACTGTCTCCTCCGAATCCATATGACTTGACTTCAACAGCTTTAACCCTGGTCTGCCATCCGCCAACCGTTGCACCTTCGCTTTTTATAGAGACCTCGCCTTTATCGAGAAATACTATGTCCGTTGTAGTTCCTCCCATATCAACAACAATAGCATCTTGCAGTCCTGTTAAAAACTTACCGCCCATCATGCTTGCCGCCGGTCCCGACAGCACAGTTTCAACCGGATGCCCCATTGCAAAATTCTCTGTCATTAAATGCCCGTCGCCTTTTATGATTATAATCGGCGCCTTGATACATTTATCCTCTAATACTTTTCTTGTTTTCACTATAAGCTCTGCTATTATCGGTGTCAGCTTCGCATTGAGCACTGCTGTAACTGTGCGCTCATAATATCCCAGTGAGTTGGTGAGCTCATGTGCACAAACCACAGGCACATCAAGTATTTTTTGTGCCTGGGAGCACACTGCCAGCTCATGCTGAGGATTTCTGACACTGGCATACCCGGATATCGCCAGAGCCTTTACCTTGCCTTTCATATTACAAAGGGCAGCTTTAATTTCCTCTTCATTTACAGGCATCACTTCGCGCCCCATTACATCAAGCTTGCCGCCTACTGCTGTCTTTATTAACACGGGATACGATCGTGAAGCCGATTCTCCAATAGTAATAAGCCCTGCAGGGATATCTTTTTTTTCGACAACCGCATTTGTTGCCAATGTAGTCGAAAGGCTCACAATACATACATCCCCATGCTTTTTATAATCCAAAAGATTTATACATTCTTCTATTCCTATAGTTAAATCTTCTTTTGTTGTAAAGGCTTTAGCCGATGCAACTATCTTTTTTGTGGCATAATCAAGGAGAACACCATCAGTATATGTGCCCCCTGTATCAATTCCTAAAATCAGATTCATATATTGCTCCTTTTCTTTTCGAAACAGAAACTATTTTTTACTCGATAACATATCAGATACTAAAATAAAAAAGCAATTTTCATGCCATTACAATTTGTTTTCCGGCGCAAGTATATTATTTCCTCACTGGCACAAACCTTGCTTTATATTATTGTCAAACACCGGACACATTAATTTTTTCATCAAATAAGGAGGTACTGTAATGAAATTTCAACTGGCACTGGATGTAAGGACTTTAGAAGAAGCCCATGAAATGCTGGATGCTGCCGGCCGCTATGCCGACCTCATCGAAGTAGGAAGCCCTCTGATTATGGCAGAAGGCATGAATGCTGTCAGATATGTGAAAGAACGATATCCTGACAAACCCATCCTGGCAGACTGCAAGATTATGGACGCTTCAGCGTATATGGTTCCTAAGGCTGCTGAGGCAGGCGCCGACATTGTCACGGTAATGGGAGTCGCCCACGATTTCACTCTCCAGGAACATGTGCGGGTCTGCCATGAGCTGGGGCTTAAAGCCGCCGTAGATCTCCTTCAGGTTCCTACCGGCGAACTGGAAGCCCGAATGGAGGAACTGGTTGACTTCGGATTTGACTATTTCTTCATGCATGCACCATCTGAAGCATTAAGGCCCACAGAACCCTTGCAAATCACCAGAATCAAAAAAATGCTCAAAGTAATTCCCAATGAAAAGCTGTGTATAGCTCATTCCCTGGACTATGCAAAGCTTGAACAGGTTCTGGCATATAAACCGGAATACACCGTTGTATCACTTCCTATTATGGCCGGGCTTTCTTCCTTTGGCGGAACAAAGGAAATGAGAGATGAAGCCGCCCGTAAAATCCGTGAGATATTCGACAAGTGCAATGAAAAATATAAAAAAGAAAAATAAATATGGGATATGTGAATGGTATATGGCCATTCCGGGGCCTGCTGCCATTAAGACGGCAGCCCGGTTAGGCTTTGACGGGATTCAGATCTCAGATCTTCAGGGAATCAGAAACAACTACCCTCTCAATGATTCCCGACTGCAGGCTTTGTACCTGGAAGCCGTTGAGGAAACCGGAATCAGGCTGCAGGCATTTCTGCCGGGAGCCTCCCTGATGAGTTACGGCAATATATTAAACCCCATCGGCAGTGCTAAAGGGCAGGAAGCAATACAAAGCTTCAGAAAAAGCCTGCAGGTATGTAATGCACTCAATATTAACGTAATAGTAATTCCGGGGCTTGAATCTAATAGAGTAAATAATGAATACCAATATAAAAATACCTGCAATATGCTTAAACTGTTTGTTGAAGAAGCCGAAGACTGCGGGGTAACCGTCGCATATGAAAGTTTCCTTTCAACCGAAGCTCTAATCAATCTTATAGAATTCACCGGCGGCAAGCTGAAAACCGTATTTGATACGCTTAATCCGATTCGCTACGGATTTGCCAATCCGTCAGATGAAATCCTGAAGCTGGGAAGTGATGTTATCGATCATATTCATGTAAAAGACGCCTGTACCGACCTGACAGGCACATGCCCGCTTGGGCAGGGAGCAGGTCGTTTTGATGAAACTGTTGCAGCAATTAAACAAACCGGCTATACCGGATGGTATATTACCGAAAACTTTTATTACCTGACGCCGATGAACAAACTGGGAAACGGACTTGATCTTGCGGCAGCCGATTTGAGATATATGCATGAAATATGCGGATGACTTTTTCCGGGCAGCTTTATAAGGGAGCAGATTTTTATCCGCTCTGCTCCCTTTGATATTATTACCGCCCGATATCTATTTGTCGTTCAAAATTGCTTCAACAGTCGCAACTATATTGTTGGCAGCCAGCATATTGTCCTTTTCATTGATGAGATCAGCAATCTGTGATGGTTCAGAATGACCCGGAAGTATTGAAGTCAGAACACCTCCCATGAATACCCTGTAATCCAGCTTTTCTTTCTTCATCAGCTTATCAAACTGATTGCTGATGCCCATTGCATTTCCGCTATGCGTACTTGCGCATATATATCTGATACCCTCTTCGGCAGCAGCGTCCAGCATTGTCTGAACTGTATTCTCAACGCCTATATTTACAACATCCGCACCCAGGTTCGTAAGAACAGTGTTGACAAACATGAGTCCATATGAATGTACGTCTGTTGAACCGGTTATTATCCTCTTACCCTTCAGGGTTTCTGCGCCATATCCTTTTTCCGCCATTTCAGCCATGGCCTTATCGATTGCGGCAACAGTGATTTTACCCATGTCATTGGGGTACAGAGCTTTGTAGGTACCTGTTTCCCATACGCTTGGATGGAAGGCCTGCTCAAACAGTGATCCGTCAATTCCTTTAATGAACATAAGTAATTCAACAGGATTTTTAATATCTATTCCTGCATCTTCCAGTGTAGTCATGATGTTATTGAACATCTTACGGCCTTCTCTTTTGAGATTTTCCGCCATTTCATCAATTTCATCCCACTTAATAAGGTCTCTCCATTGTTCAACAAATTCACCTACTCTTGATGTGGCTGCAATTATATCTTTGATTTCTTCAAGAGTAGGTACTGTAATTGCCTCTGTAACAGGAACTGCAAGCAGCATGCATCCTGTCTTGTAATGATCTTCCGCCAGATATGTCATCAGCATTTCCTGACAGCTCATCCCATAATTCGATGCAACATCATGATCCCACTGCTGAGTAGTTGAAGCATGAGTGAATGACAAACTGAGTCCGACTTCCTGAGCCAGATCATTCATTGCTTTCATCAGTGCGGCTCTTGTTTTAATATCCCCAACAAGTCCACCAAATGCAGGCGGGCAGTTAACGCCACAAAGTTCCGTATAAATATATCTGTCAAGAAGGTATGCAGCTACATATCCGACTGTATCTACACAGCATCCGGCAATACCATCATCCACATAGCTTGTCGTAGTTGGCTCCGCATCTTTTTTTGCCTGAAGTATGCCCAGCGCTTTAACTATTTCTTCGATTATTTCAACATTGTCATCACAACCGGGATAATCCCATGCAAGCTGTGCAGATGTTCCAAGCCCCGGCAAGCCTGCTTTAAGACAGCAAATCGTTGTTTCTATAGCATTCGGACACGTCAATACGAAATTACCTATAGGGGAAAAGCTTTCTTCCATATTGAACCTGTCAAAGTCTTCCTGGGAATGAAGCATAAATGCTGTGGTATCAAGTTCAGGATCCCGTTTGTCTTTCGGAACTCCGAGCTGCATACTGGGCAATGTGAAACCGTAGATATCCAGTCCTATCGTTTCTCCCCACTTTGCCAGCTCGCTGCACGCTTCAAGAGTTGCGTCTATGGTTGCCATTCCTATGTTTACTCCATACTGATTGCATTCGCCTTTTTCTGCCTTCATTTTACTGTATTCGGATAGAAGTCTGTATCCCTTTTTAAGAAAATATTTTGGAGTCCCCGCTTCAAAAGTTTCTGCAATTTTTTTACCTTCAGCCAGCAGTTCGTCTCCGCTTTTCATGCCCTCAGGTATAATGCTTCTAATATACTCTTTTGATAATCTTGCCATGACTTTATGTGCATCTGTATGTGTTGATGCACCCCTCCTTCCTTTTCATCATAACCCTTTCTAATGAATAAGCAATCATTATGCCAGTACTGAACTTCTACTCAAAAAAACATTTTTCTTTATTTTTTGAGAGTTTTCGCATACTTTTTGGGTTTTTCACCATTTTTTAGCCATATTTTTCACAAAATTTTCAATACATTTGCAGTTTGCCGGCTGATTGACATCTGTATTTTATTATTATATCATACTTAGATGTGCCAATGTGTCACAACCATATATGCTTTCGCGTAAAATAGGCACAGTACTTAAAACAAAAAACTGTTCGAATCTCATACATTTCATGTTATAATTTATTTATACAGTATTAGACATTATTCATCCGGCTCATTATATTAAGAAAAGAAGGTGTCTGAAATGGATTTTAACCTATTTAACAAAGAATACAACAACAAAATACATAAAGAATGGGAAAATCTTATAAATAATCGTCCTGTAACTCCGGGGGTATTAAGACCCGAAGTTTTAGATGCCTGGAAATTCTGTATCAGCAAAGGTATCGACCCTTACAGAAACCCCCAGGATGATTTTGAACTCATTCCAAAAGAAGCTTCTATCGAGCTGAGTATAAAAAACAAATTAATGTGTGATGTGGCGCTGCCTTTTATGGAAGATTTATATCGCAACATTCCCGGTCCTGACAGTTTTGTAATACTCTTCGATAAAAACTGCATACCGCTCGCACGAATCAGCAGCAACGAAGCTCACAATCCTATCTGCGTACGCCACAAACATCCGCAAAACCTTTACGGCGAAATTATAGATACGATTATTTGTCAAAAATACAAAAAACCGTATTTTTGCTATGGCGAAGAGCACTTTAATGCGTATTCAAAAAATTCTCTTTGCTCTTCTGCGCCTATTTTTAATGATAATAACGAACTGATAGGTATACTTACTATTTCAATAGACATAAGCAACGGACACTGGCACACTATGGGAATGATACTTTCCGCCACACGCGCCATAGAAAATGAAATCAGACTTCACAAGGCCAACGAAAATACGGCCAATACTGCAAACCAGCTGGCGGCAGCCATTGAATCCGTTTCTCAGGGAATGTTTATTGTTGACAGCGAAAATGTCATTAGGCATGTCAACTCATATGCTAAAAAAATATTATTTATGAAAAACAAAGATATTAAGGATAAGAAAGTATATGAAATTCTAAAAGATGCTAATGACACTTTCAAAAATCCCATTTCCTTTATGCCGGAGCAGGAAATTATACTCAATACACCTAAAGGGAATATGCGTTATTTCATTTCCGTCAAGAAATTTTCTTCCAGCAGCGATATCGGTGAAGACTGCACTCTTATTATACTGAAAGAACATGACTATGCAAAAACATTATCAAACAATGTTACCAACTCATATTCAAGGTTCTCCTTCGATGATATAGCGGGAAAATCGAAAGCCTTAAGCGACACAATAAGCATGGCAAAAATAGCCGCAAGAAGCACTTCTACCGTTTTGATTACCGGACCAAGCGGAACAGGCAAGGAGCTGTTCGCTCATTCCATACACTCTGCCAGCGAGAGGTGCAACGGTCCTTTCATATCCGTTAACTGCGGCGCACTGCCTTCCGGACTGGTGGAAAG
>CAVDMD010000049.1:15472-16447 GCA_963609975.1 bacterium
GGTGGAAAGCGAACTGTTCGGTTATGAAAGAGGTGCTTTCACAGGAGCAAAAAAAGAAGGACAAACAGGCAAATTCGAACTGGCAAACCATGGAACCATATTTTTAGATGAAATAGGAGAAATGCCTCTGTCGGTTCAGGCAAGCGTTTTAAGAGTCCTTGAGAGCAAGGAGGTAACAAGAATAGGTGGTAACAACACCAATATTCTTGATGTTAGAATAATAGCCGCAACAAATAAAAATCTTCTGCAGGCAATCAGGGATAAAGAATTTCGGGAAGATTTGTACTACAGGCTGAATGTTCTCAGAATAAAAATTCCTTCCCTAAAAGAGCGAAAAGAAGACATCCCCGTTCTGGCGGAACGTTTCCTTGAAACATATGCAAAGCGGTTATGCAAAGGAAACCTTGCCTTGTCTGAAGATGCCTACGAATTACTTAAACAATATGATTATCCCGGAAACGTCAGAGAACTGGAGAACATTATAGAAAGAGCGGTTAATATATGCGAGCCGAATGCAGTAATAGGAACAGATATTCTTAAATTCTTCATATCATTAGATGACATGGCTTTTTCAGAAATTCCCTCCGTTTCTTCTGAAAAAATCCTTTCCGCGGAAGAAACTTCTTTAGGGCATACAATTAAGGATGTTGAGAAAAAACTGATTGAAGACACATTGATATCCACAAACGGCAGTATCACCAAAACCGCAGAGTTAACAGGCATAGGGCGTCGGACTCTCTACAGGAAATTCGATGAATACGGAATGGACTACACAAAATACAGAAAAAAATAGCTTAAAGATGCCGGTGACTCTTCTCTTTTGGGAACTGCGGTTCCGATTCAATAGCAGATATAGAAGCAGGATTTCGGAATTTACTCTAAGATCCTGCTTTTAATCACTTTAATCCGCTTCCTGTTACTTTACCTTCACACTTTTCACGCTGCTCCAGCTGCCGTAAACTCTGCTGCCGTCTG
>CAVDMD010000050.1:0-16400 GCA_963609975.1 bacterium
GCGCTGATGATACTTGGCGGGCGACCGCCCGGGAAAGTAGGACGTTGCCGGTTTTTATTTTAGGGCCCTATGGTCAAGCGGTTAAGACACCGCCCTTTCACGGCGGTAACTCGGGTTCGAGTCCCGATAGGGTCACCAGAAATATGCGCGTGTGGCGGAATTGGCAGACGCACTAGATTTAGGTTCTAGCGGGAGACCGTAGGGGTTCAAGTCCCTTCACGCGCACCAATTTTGCACACGTTTGATTTAATTCCGGAAGTTCTTCCGGTTTTTGCGTAATTGAATACATCTGGATAGAGGCGCAGAGGATATCAGTAAATGCCGACTTGAGAGTTAAGGACTCTCTTATATGCGGTATCGAAAGGAGATTCTGCCGAAGGAAATTCTGCCTTGGAATTTGCCTGGGGCGTTATATAACATATGACGCACTGTCGCATTGCGGAGAGCTATCGATGGAATTTGTTAATAAATATGATTGAAATGCCATGGATATGCTTCAGATAGTTATTCATGGCACTTTTATTATATTTTATTAACGGAGGTTTGAAATGAAAAGAAACAAGCTAATTCTTTTAATCAGTGCAGCAATGCTGATCATAATGCTTTGCCCTGTGATGTGCTTTGCTGCAGGCGATGAAGCAGAGTATGCACCTGCAATATACGCCACATGGTGGTCGGTAATACCACCGCTGGTGGCTATAGCTCTGGCTCTTATAACCAAGGAGGTATACAGCTCACTGTTTATCGGTGTGGTTATAGGCGGAGTGCTTTATGCAGGCGGCAATTTTGAAATGACAATGACTCATGTCCTTCAGGACGGTATTGTCGGCTCACTGTCAGACGCCTACAATGTAGGTATCCTTATTTTCCTGGTTATACTCGGTGTAATCGTTGCAATGCTCAACAGAACAGGCGGCGCTGCAGCATTCGGTAAATGGGCAATCAAGAGAGTCAAGACTCAGGCCGGCGTACAGATTATGACAATAATCCTCGGTATTCTGATATTCATAGATGACTATTTCAACTGTCTTACAGTAGGAAGCGTAATGTCACCTATCGCTGAGGCTCAGGGACTGCCGAGAACAAAACTGGCATACCTTATAGACTCAACAGCAGCTCCTGTATGTATCATAGCTCCTATATCATCATGGGCGGCAGCGGTAACAGGATTTGTTGACGGCGAAAACGGCTTTGCACTGTTCATCAAGGCTATACCTTTTAACTTCTATGCTATTTTAACAATAGTTATGATGTTTACATTAGTTGCACTCAAGTTCGACTACGGTACAATGAAAAAATATGCGGACAAGCTGCTTGACGATACTATAGACACACAGAGCTCAGACCTTGAAACTTCTGTTTCAGAAAACAGAAGACGTGACGGCGGAGTTATAGATCTGGTATTGCCTGTTGTAATCCTGATTATTGCGTGTGTACTCGGTATGATTTACTCGGGCGGATTCTTCTCAGGCACAGGCTTTGTTGAATCCTTCTCAGGCTCAGATGCTTCGGTAGGCCTTGTAATAGGCAGCGTTATAACTCTGATACTCACAGTTATAATCTATATGATCAGAGGAGTTATAAGCTTCAAGGATGCCATGAACTGCATACCTGAAGGATTTAAGGCAATGGTTGCTCCAATCCTTATTCTGACTCTTGCATGGACCCTCAAAGCAATGACAGACAGCCTTGGAATCGCAGAATTTGTAGCAGGTATCACAGAACACTTCGCAGGTTCGCTTATGAGTATGCTTCCTGCAATAATATTCGTAATCGGCTGCATACTTGCATTCGCATCGGGAACATCATGGGGAACTTTCGGAATCCTTATTCCTATCGTTGTAGAAGTATTCCAGAACAGCGACCCTCAGCTTATGATCGTATCGATTTCAGCCTGCATGGCAGGTGCTGTAGTAGGCGACCACTGCTCACCTATTTCAGATACAACCATCATGTCAAGTGCGGGAGCAAAATGTAATCATATAGCGCACGTTTCAACACAGCTTCCATATGCGCTTACAGCAGCATCGGTTTCATTTGTTACATACATCGTTGCAGGCTTCACAAGATCAGCATGGATCTCACTTCCTATAGGTGTTGTGCTGATGGTTGGAACACTGGTTGTTATAAGGGCAATACAGAGATCAAGAACTGCATAGAGCTATATCAGCAAGCCAAGACAGAGCGGGTTTCCGTTCTGTCTTTTTGTATGACGGGCATACCGTTCGTCTGTGGTGAAAGTCCATAAGGGGCGTAGTTGTCAACGAACCCGATAGCGACTTGCAAGGTTCACATCGTGAGGTGTGGGCGAGAAGAAGCAATAGCAAAATCGTAGCCTGACGAACAGAAACCTAATACCAAGGCTTGCATAGCGGATAAGTGGGCAAAATGTCACGAAGTCCAAAAGGCAACCGTTTGTTGTTTTTTCAGTACATAAGCGTACACAAAAAGGGCTTATCGCCCTAACGGTTTATTTCCGTTAATGCGACAGCCCCTTCAATCGTGTTTTTAGAAAAATTTACTATTCTATTTTTTCTGCTCCTCATATTTGTGCTTGGTTGCAAGGCCGCCACGGATATGGCGCTCAGCCTTGTTGTTATCCAAAACAGCCTTTACCTCTGAGGCAAGAGCCGGGTTTATTTCTGTAAGTCTTTCTGTAATGTCCTTATGCACAGTTGATTTTGATATTTTGAATTTTTTGGCAGCAGCCCTTACAGTAGAGCCGGTTTCAACGATGTAACCGGCAAGCTCTAAGACTCTCTCTTCTATATAATCTTTCATTGATAACCACCTCAAGCCATATTGTCTTAACCTTTTAATGAAATATATGCCTGAAGAAAGCAGGATATGCGCCGCATGACAAAATAGCGCAATATTTATTATGATGAAATTGCGACTCCTGCAAGCTATACCGGCTGCCCTAAAAGAAAATACCGGAAATATGCGAATTAATAATTTTGGTGAAAAAACCTGCCTGCATTAATAAATTTGTGCAAAAAACTTTTAGCAGAAATCGCCTCTGACTGCTTTTATATAATCATTGAAATTTCAACATTTGGGTTGATTTTCAAAAATGAATGTCAAGCGAATTTGAAAATGTCCTAAAAAATTTTCGGATAAAAGGTGTTTTCTGATGGATTGTATACAATAATACGATGTCGATATAAAAAACAGTTAAAAGTGCTGAAAACTGTAGGTTTTTAGTGGATAAATTTCGTATACAATGTTAATATGATATAAAGAATATCGGCAAAGGGAGGTCAGTGAAAATGGATTTGAAATCTCAGACTGCAAAGTATGCGGTACTTCAGGGAAACGAGGCCTGCGCAAAAGCTGCAATATATGCCGGATGCAGATTTTATGCGGGTTATCCCATAACTCCTTCCACAGAAATTATAGAGATGCTTTCTGAGGAAATGCCCAAGGCCGGAGGAGTTTTTATACAGATGGAAGACGAAATAAGCTCCGCCTGCGCTGCAATAGGAGCCAGATGGGGAGGCAAAAAAGCCATGACAGCAACATCAGGACCCGGATATACACTGATGCAGGAGGCGATAGGCTTTGCGGCAGTAACCGAAACACCGGTTGTGATTGTCAACGTTCAGAGAGGCGGGCCTTCCACAGGGCAGCCGACAATGTCATCACAGCAGGACATATATCAGGCCAGATACGGCAGCCACGGCGATTACGAAATAATATGCCTTGCGCCTTCTTCGGTTCAGGAAATGTATGACTTTACGATCAGAGCCTTTGAGCTTTCCGAACAGTTCAGAACTCCGGTCATTCTCCTTGCAGACGAGGTCATAGGCCATATGAGAGAAAAAATACTTATAGAGAGCGGCTCCAAAAACATCAGAACGGGCAGGCGAAAATATGTTGTGTCCCCGCAGGCAGATTTTTTCCGGGGCGAAAACTCGATGGTGGAGGGGCAGCTTCACGACGAAAGAGGCAGAAGAATAGGGCATATGCCTGACAGAAGCGGAGAATTTATCATAAACATAAACAAAAAGATAAGTGATAACGCAGATGTTATAGCAGATATCGAAACAATGTATATAGAAGATGCGGATGTGGCTATTTTAGCATGGGGTTCGGTTGTAAGGCCGGCGATAAATGCAGTTAAGCTTGCAAGAGGAGTCAGAGACAGCCGTATCATGGCAAAAGCCAGAATCGTAAAGGATCTGTTCAGACGGGGCATTACCACGACAATCAACGCAGACTACAGCAAACTCAAAGTAGGTCTGATCAAAGTCAATACAGTCTGGCCTTTTCCTGAAGAACAGATACAGGAGGCTGCAAAGAATACTGACATTGTTATAGTTCCCGAAATGAATATGGGCAAGTATGTGCGTGAGGTTCAGAGAGCCCTGCCGGGCAAAAAAGTTGTTGCAATGTCAAAATGCGGCGGAGAGATACACACTCCTAAAGAAATACTTGATGAAATATTAAAGGAGGTGGGTGTTAATGAATAAGCTGTATGCAAAATATATCAAGCAGGATTCACTGCCGACACTGTTTTGCGCAGGCTGCGGCAACGGTATTGTGCAGTATGCGGCAATGGAGGCATTTGACAGCTTGGGCATCAAGGATGAGGTCGCCTGTGTCAGCGGCATAGGATGCTCCTCGTGGATACCATGCTACTACAGGCTTGACTGTCTGCACACAATGCATGGCAGAGCGATAGCTTTTGCAGAAGGACTGAAGCTGGCGCAGCCGGACAAAAAAATAGTTGTTTTTACAGGTGACGGCGACTGCCTTGCGATAGGAGGCAATCATCTTATCCATGCCTCTGCCAGAAACATTGACCTGACTGTGATAATGGTCAACAATTTCATATACGGCATGACAGGAGGACAGAAATCTCCCGAAACCCCCAAAGGAGCCAGAACCAAGACCTCGCCATACGGCTCTGTTGACGAACCTGTAGACGGCTGCGGACTTGCAATGGCTATGGGAGCAGGCTATGTTGCAAGATGGACGACAGCACATCCTGTTCAGCTGGCCAAGGCTATTGCAGAGGGAATTTCCTACAGGGGCTTTTCGTTTATTGAAGTTTTGTCGCAATGCCCTGTGCAGGCAGGCAAAAGCGTTTACGGCGAAAAAGAACCGGCAAAAATCCTGAAAAAATACAGGGAGATGACATATATTCACAAAGACGGAGTGCCGGATCCTCAGGGCAGGATAAGAATAGGACTTTTGAAGCACGACAAGACGGCGGAGGAATATATTGATAAGGTAGAAAGAAATCTTGCAGAGCAGGGAATAAAGAGAGGTTAGTGCGATGGCTAATATAGATATAGACAAAGTATGCTGCAAGGGCTGTAATATATGTATTGAGATATGCCCTAAGGCGGTATTTGCAAAATCCCGAAGAAGAAACAGCTACGGAACCAATATGCCGGAGGCTGTAAATGCAGAGGAATGTATCGTGTGCAGAATGTGTGAAAGACTCTGTCCTGACGGGGCAATAGATGTCGTTGCGGAGGAAACAAAATGAGGATCAATATAAGGTTTGCCGGAGCCGGCGGTCAGGGAGTGATACTTTCGTCAGTATTGCTTGCAAAAGCCTACGGGCTTGGAGAAAACTACAACATATCACAGACGCAAAGCTACGGGCCGGAGGCAAGAGGTGGAGCCTGCAAGGCTGAGGTTGTCATATCCGATCAGGAGATAGACTATATGAAAGTTGACAGGGCAGATGTATTCATAGCCTTCAATCAGATGGGATATGACAGATATATCAGTACCGTTAATAAAAATGCGATTGTTCTGATTAACTCGACGCTGGTTGAAGCGGAGCAGCCTGACTATTTCAGGATTCCTGCCACTGAAATGGCAGAGAAGATGGAAAAACCGTTTACGGTGAATATGATAATGCTGGGTGCGCTTACAAAACTGCTTCCCAAAATTCATTATCCTACCGTTGAAGCCGAGATAATGGAAAATTTCGCCGCATCGGTGGCATCTGCCAATCTGGAGGCCTACAAAAAAGGCTATGAATATGCTACAGAGCTTGCAGCCAAAAGATAAATGTAACGACAGATAACGAGGTGCATATAATATTAGAGGGCGTTTGCCCTCTAATATTATATTGCAGGTGAAAATTATGATATATCTTGATAACGGTGCAACCTCTTTTCCGAAGCCTGACTGTATGCTCAGGGCGGTGAACCGGTGTATTAAATATTATTGCGGCAATCCCGGCAGATCGGGGCATACCCTGTCCGTAATGGCAGGAGAGAAAGTGTTTGAAACAAGGAACCGCCTGGCAGAATTTATAGGGGCTGCGGGAGAGGGTGAACGCATAGTCTTTACAGCCAGCACCACGCAGGCTCTTAATATTGCGATTAAAGGAGTGCTTCAGAAGGGAGATCATGTGGTAACAACGGCTATGGAGCATAATTCTGTTTTACGGCCTGTCAAGGCTATGGAGTCTGCAGGAGTAAGATTTGGTATGGTTAAAGCAAGGCGTGACGGCAGCATAAGGACAGGGGCTGTCAGAGAAGCAATAACCGACGATACAAGGCTGGTAATTGTAACCGCAGCATCAAATGTTACAGGCACGATAATGCCCATATGTGCAATAGGGAATATGATTGAAAAACTGAATATCGAAAGAAAAAAGAAAATAATATTTCTGGTTGACGGAGCGCAGGCAGCAGGTAGCATATATATGAATGTAAAGGATATGAAAGCCGGTATGATTGCATTTCCGGGACACAAGGGACTCCTTGGTCCGCAGGGGACAGGTGCGCTTTATGTCAGAGAAGGAATACATCTTAAACCACTGTTTGAGGGCGGCACAGGCACGGCTTCAAGAGATATAACCCAGCCCGGAGAATTCCCTGACGGCTATGAAGCAGGGACAGTGAATACTGCCGGTATAGCGGGGCTTTGCGCATCACTTGAATATATAGACAGAATAGGGATTGAACATATAGAAGCATATGAAAGAAGCCTTATCAGAGCCTTTGATGAGGAACTTCGTAATATGAACAGGGTTACTGTGTACGGACCTGAAAACTGTGAAAGTAAAACAGCCCTTACGAGCTTTAATATAGAGGGTAAAAACTGTGAAGAAGTGGCATCTGTATTAAACGATGAATTTGGAATTGCAGTAAGAGCAGGCTTTCACTGCGCAGGCTTTGCCCACAGAACCATAGGTACATGGAATACCGGAGCTGTCAGAGCTTCCGCAGGGCCTTTTAATACTCCCAAGGATATGCGCAAGGCGGCAGAAGCTGTATGGAAGCTGGCAAGATAAGCTATTTCCTGCCTGCTTCATCCATACCAAGATTGGCAAGCTCATCGGCTCTGTTGTTCATCTTCGTTATATATTCAAAATCCTCATACGAAAACGATGAGCCGTTCCATTCTGTGAATTTATCATAAAGCCTGTTAAAATCTGTGGTTTTGCTGTTCAGGTTGACATGACCTTTTACACGATAAAAAGAAATATCGTGGATATCAAGATAAGCTATGAGCTGCTCCCATATCTCCTTGTGTTCAACGGGCTCTTTTTTTGATGTTTTCCAGCCGTTTTTCTGCCAGTTTACATACCATTTTTTCCTGAAACAGTCCATAAGGTATGAGCTGTCGGAAAACACCTCTATGGTCTGACCTTCTTTTTTGACAGCCTTAAATGCTTCAAGAAGCGCAGTCATTTCCATCAGATTGTTTGTGGTGTTTTTTGTCCCGCCATGCAGCTCCTTCCGGTGCTGCCCGTATTCGAGTACAGCGCCCCAGCCGCCGAAATTTATTTTGCTCTGATTGCCGGCGCAGCCGCCGTCAGTATATATTCTTAAAATCGCCATAAAAACCCTCCTGATATAATTATGCAATATTTTCTGTGAGCAGGCAAGAAAAATGTGATATACTTATAAGTATACTACAACAAGGCACGACAGGAGAGATAATATGAGTTTAAGCTTTTGTTCTTTTTCCAGCGGCTCGTCAGGCAACTGCTATATGGTGTTTACAGAGACCACGGCAGTTCTGGTGGATGCGGGCATAAGCGGTAAAAGAATACTTGAAGGAATTGATTACATACAGGCAGATACAGACAGCATATGCGCACTGCTGATAACCCATGAACATATAGATCATGTCAGAAGTGTGAGAGTTCTGAACAAAAAACTGCCTTTCCTCAAAACATATGCCAACGAAAAAACATGGGAGAAGATAGACGATCTTGTGCCTGAGCAAAACCGCAGAGTTTTCAGTGCGGAGCAGGAATTTGAAATAGGCGATATGGCGGTAAGACCGTTTCGGACAAGTCACGATGCCGCAGAATCTGTGGGGTTTTCGTTTTATAGCGGCGGCAGGCAGGTCAGCATAGTAACAGATACAGGTTACATATCAGATGATGTGTTTGGCAGTATCAGAGATGCGGATATACTTGTAATAGAAGCAAATCACGATATCAATGTGCTGCAGATGTGCAGTTATCCTTATCAGACCAAGCGGCGCATAGCAGGCGATTTGGGGCACCTTTCAAATGAAGCGGCGGCTGACTGCATATGCAGGATTACTATGGAGTACCCAAAAAAAAGACAGGTGCTTTTGGCGCATCTTTCAAACGAAAACAACAGCCCGGCGCTGGCTCATCTGACAATTAAAAATATACTGGAGGAGAACAGGCTGTATGTAGACAGGGATTTAAGACTTGATGTCATATCAAGAGATGAGATAAGCCCTGTGTATATAGCCATATGATATATGAATATAAAGATTGTATGTATAGGCAGGCTCAAAGAAAAATACTGGACACAGGCGACGGAAGAATATCTCAAAAGGATAGGCAGATTTGCTAAAATTGAGATTGCAGAGCTCAGGGAAACCAGAATTTCGGACAGGCCTTCCAGAGCGGAGGAGGAGTCTGTCAAAAAATCAGAGGGTGAAGAAATCCTCAAAAAAATAAAAAAGGACGATTACTGCATTACTCTTGAAATCAAAGGCAGACAGCTTTCCTCCGAACAGTTTGCGGAGAAGCTTTCAGACCTTGCACTTGCGGGGAGAAGCAGTATTGCTTTTGTAATCGGAGGCTCGCTGGGGCTTTCGCAGGAGGTAAGTGCGCGCTCTGACTTCAAGCTGTCGTTTTCACCGATGACATTCCCTCACCAGATGATGAGAGTTGTCCTGCTGGAGCAGATTTACAGATGCTTCAAAATCAACAATAACGAAACCTATCATAAATAGGGCAAAAAGAATCCCTTAAAGATGTTTGCTGAAGTGTTGTTAAAGCAACACTTTTTTGATATATTTATAGTATAATTAGAGTATATATATTATAGAAGGAACGGTATATTGGATACTAAATCAATGGAAATCTTAAAAAAATCAGGGCTTTTTGACAGACTGTCGGACAGGGAGTGCGAGCTGTTGTTTAATATGATAGCTATAAGTGAAAAAAGCTACAGCAAGAGAGAAATCATTGTCCACGAGGGCAGTGAGGTGCAGCATTTTTTCATAGTCAAAAAAGGCAAAGTGATAGGAGAAAAATTTCATATAGAGGGAGAAACAGATCTGCTGAATGTATTTGAGGAGGGTGAGATTTTAGGGCTTGAAGCTGCCAGTTCAACCTTTAAGACCAGCCCCCTCACCTATACAGCAGATACTGAGGCCACAGTCATAATGATTGAAATTGCATCGATCCTGAGCTGTCCTCTCAAAGAGATAATACTTGAGAATATAATTCATCTGCTGTCAGACATCAGCATCAGACAGATGTACAAAATACAGGTAATATCCAAGCATGGGCTTCGCGAAAGAATAATGGCTCACCTGCTTATTATGCAGCGCAAGAGAAACACAGAGGTATTTGACATCAGAATGAGTCAGGAGCAGCTTGCGCAGTATCTGTGCGTCAACCGAAGTGCACTGTCATATGAGCTTAACAAGATGAAAAAAGAAGGAATTATAGATTTCAAAAAAAGCAAATTTAAAATTCTTTAATTTTTTTTAGAAAATGTTGGCATACCAACAAACCTTTGCGCAAAAATAGTGTAGTATATAAGCATAGAAGTTTTATCCAATAAAAAATAAAATAAAACGTTTGCCTCGTATTACAGATCAGATTTTTCTGGTCTGTAATTTTTTGCGCAGGTTTCGGCATAATATATACAAAGGAGCTGAGATGAAAAAGAGGGTAATTGTTTTTGTTTTAATTATTGGCGCAGCGGTGCAGGGTGTGTACGGAAGCGAAGCGGCTTCTCAGAGAGTCCTGTCTGTTACAGATGATCCGTATACTTCTGTAACGTTAACATGGCGGGGTGACGGAAATCCCCAGACAGTACGGTTTATGAAAAAAACCGGAGGCAGGGAGGAGTTTGCCGGATACAGAGAAGCGGCAGGGGAGTCTGTCAGAGTATGGCAGGGCTATTACAGATATGAGGCGAGCATGAAATATCTGATGCCCGGCGGAGAATATGTGTACCGGATATATGACAGCAAAGGCAAGGCTCTGTCGGATATAAAGGAGTTTAGTGTTCCGTCAGGGGATGAAAAGCAGACAAAATTCATATTCATAGGCGATGTGCAATATGAGGTTCGGGAAAGAGATTATCAGATATGGCAGGGGCTTTTGGAAACGGCACATAAAAATAACAGGGATGCTGCATTTGTTCTTACTGCAGGTGACATGGTGGATTCGGGAAACAGCAGAGCAGACTGGGAGATGCTGCTTGAAAGCGGTGAGAAGGTGTTTGCCTCGCTGCCTGTTATGAGCGCCGTAGGCAATCATGAAACAGATGGTACTGTCCCTGCATACCTTGAAATGATGGCGCTTCCCAAGAACGGGCCGGCAGGTCTTGCGGAAGAATTTTATTCTTTTGATTACGGGTTTTGCCATATTACGGTTATGAATTCAAGTTTTCTCCTCAAAGAAAGACAGAGAGCAGACGGCAGCAGCCTCTATGAAAGAGAGAAAAAAGCTGTTCTGGACTGGCTGGAGGCAGACCTTAAAAACACACAGGCAAAATGGAAAATAGTCTGTATGCACCATCAGCCCTACGGGGTGAACGATATCAACAAAGTCTACAAAAGAATAAGGCAAAGCTGGGTTCCCGTAATGGAAAAACACGGGGTATCGCTGTGCTTTTCAGGGCATCATCATCTGTATATGAGAACTGAGGAAATAAACGGGATAACATATATACAGGGGAACTCAGGTCAGAAAAGGAGCGACTATTTTGATGTGAACAATCTGCCGTCATATATTGAATATATGAACAGGCGTGACAGCACCTATGAGGTGGTAAACGCCACACGGAACAACCTTGAGGTTACGGCATATAACAGGGAGGGCGAGGTTGTAGACAGATGGAAATACGGAGATGCTCAAAAGCAGACACGATGGGACAGATTAATAGAGTGGATAAAAAATTTCCTTGGAATATGACAGGAAGCAACATCTGAAGCGGGTTTTGTGTTACAATAAAAAAGCAGCAGGAATTTAACGAAACGGAGGCGCAGTATGTCAATTCAGGAATCGGGAGAAATGTACCTTGAAGCCATACTCAGACTTGGAGAAAACGGCAGAGATGTCAGATCCATAGATATAGCGGATTATATGAACTTTTCAAAGCCCAGTGTAAGCAGAGCTGTAGGGGTTCTCAAAAATGACGGATATATTACTGTTGACGGCAAAGGCTATATTACATTTACAGAAGCAGGCAGGCAGACCGCAGAAAAAATCTACGAAAGGCACAGAGTGCTTACGGAGGTATTCGTATCACTTGGAGTTGACCCGCAGACAGCGGCAGAGGACGCCTGCAGATTAGAGCACGATATAAGCGATGCGACATTTGAAGCAATCAGAAAACATACAGGCAAATGACAGAAATCAGAATCCCTTCCGGCATACGATGTGCGGGAAGGGATTTTTTCAGTCAAATTTTCTGACGGCGTTTACATACTGCTGCACCATACCGAGGTTGGCATAAAGATATGTAAACTTGTCGGATTTCCGGGTTTCGAGCAGCCTTGCATCCACCAGCTTTTTGATGTGCTGTGATGTGGTTGCCTGCGCATATCCGAACTCTGCAATCAGATCCTTGTTGCAGACAGGAGTTCTCTCTCTGTTGCATTTCATAATATATCTGAACATTTTTATTCTTGCAGGGTGTGCAAAAGCATCTGATACTTCTGCAATCAGCAGTACCTCCTGCTCCTGCATTGTGTCGGGTTCTTTTCTGAGTCTCATGTTGTATCTCCTTTGAATATTGCCTATTTACAATACATTATATCGTGCCAAAAGTCAAGAAAAACCGTCGAAAATTGTCACATTTTGAGGTGGCATAATCATAAATAAGTGCTATACTTATATACATAAGAAAGGCGGGCGGAGAGTTGAAACTTGTAATCTGCACAGACAGCAAAAACGGCATAATGTTTAACGGCAGGAGGCAGTCGCGCGACAGTGCGGTGTGCGAGGATATACTGGCTATGCTTGGGACAGCGCTTCTTTATACAGACAGCTGTTCTTTTCGTCTGTTTGACAGATACGGCGATGACAGAATCATATGCAGCGATAATCCTGCGGCCTCTGCAGGCAGAGAGGATTTCTGCTTTGCGGAGGACATGGATATTACAGCTGCAGCAGCCCGGTCGGATATGCTGATTGTATACTGCTGGAACAGGACATATCCTGCCGACAGATACTTTGACGCGGATAAAGAGCTGTTCAGACTTGTTTCGGAAACCGACTTCAAAGGCAGCTCTCACGAAAAAATAACCAAAAGGGTGTATACGAGATGAAATTTGGATATAAAATTACAGCGGCGCTTTGCATAGCGCTTTGCATACTTACAGCAGGCTGCGGCGTGCAGACACAGGTTGGAGGCGATGCCCGCAGCAGTACAGAACTTTCACAGGTTCCCGATTACAGCGGACAGCCGTATATTGCAATTAACAGCAACGAGCCTGAATTTGATGAAGCGGACTTTACAACCGCTTCATTTGAGACTTACAGCAGCCTTGACAGTCTGGGCAGATGCGGGACTGCGTACGCCAATATAGGAAGCGAGCTGATGCCGACAGAGAAACGGGGCAGTATAGGCTCAGTAAAACCGACAGGCTGGCATACCGTTAAATATGATAATATAGACGGCAAATACCTTTACAACCGCTGCCACCTTATAGGCTATCAGCTGACAGGGGAAAACGCCAACGAAAGAAATCTGATTACAGGCACCAGATATATGAATGTGGAGGGTATGCTGCCTTTTGAGGATATGGTTGCCGACTATATTAAGGAAACGAATAACCATGTGCTGTATCGTGTAACACCGATATATGACGGCAACAATCTGCTGGCAGACGGAGTTCAGATGGAAGCGGCATCTGTCGAGGACAACGGAGAGGGCATTTGCTACAATGTCTATGTATACAACGTGCAGCCGGGAATTTCCATAGATTATGCGACAGGGGAGAGCAGCAGGCAAAGTGAGGACAGCATACAGGGCAGTGCGACAGAATATGTTCTTAATACAAATTCACGCAAATTTCACTATGCGGACTGCTCAAGTGTCAAAGATATTTCAGACAAAAACAAAGAAATCTACAGCGGCAGCAGGGCTTCTCTCACAGACGATGGATATGAGCCGTGCGGCAGATGCAATCCGTAACAGAGGAGAAATTTTTTATGAAAACCTGTATACTTATGGCAAGTCCGCGCAAAGAGGGCAATACTGCAGCGCTTATCAAAGCGTTTTGCAGTGAGCTTGACAGACTTGACGAAAACTTCACATATCACTATCTGTATGGCATGGATATATCGGGATGCATTGCCTGCAGGAGATGTCAGAGTGACTGGAGCGGTTTTAACTGCTTCAGGAATGATGATATGCAGAAGCTGGCAGAGGATATACTTGATTCGGAGATTATACTGTTTGCCACTCCGATTTATTCGTGGTACTGCACTCCTCCGCTCAAGGCAGTTATGGACAGGCTTGTCTACGGCATGAACAAATACTACGGCGAAACAAAAGGACCTTCAATATGGGCAGGCAGAATTCTTGCCGCAGTAACAACCTGCGGTTATCCGCCGGAAAAAGGCTCTGATATTTTTGAAGAGGGGCTCAGGAGATACTGCAGGCATTCGGGGCTTGAATTTGCAGGGATGCTTACAGAGCATCACGAAGGGTATGGCACAGTGTTTATGGACAGCCAAAAAGCAGAGCACATAAAAGAGTTTGTGCGCGTTCTTTACGAAAGCGGGCAGTTTAGTATCGATAGTGACAACATATAATAAAATGGGAGTATACAGGAATGCGTTATTTTAAATATGATATTAAAGATGAAAATGCGGAATACTATGAAATTCTTCAATCACTTATGGAAAACTGGGAATATGAAATTGTAGAGTTTAAAGAAGCCAGGGGACAGTATTCCACAGACAAAGCAGGACAATACTTTTCTGCAATTAGCAACGAAGCAAACTTAAAGTCGCAGCAGTATGGGTGGTTTGTTTTAGGCGTAAGTGAAAAAAATAAAAAACATATTGTTGGAACAGCGTTTAAAAGAGGGGAACAGGCACTAATAGAGAAATTCAAGTATGAGATAGCTAAGGGAACTACAGATGGCATTAGTTTTATTGATATTATTGAATTGTACCCAATCTCTTTTGAAGATAATAAGGCTAAGCGCGTTTTAATGTTTAAGGTTCCTGCTGCTGTTGCAGGAATGCCGACTTCGTGGAAGAACAATTATTATGCCAGAGCAGGTGAGAGCTTAATACCTTTACAGCAATTTAAAATTGACCAAATTAGAAGTCAAGAGCGTTTAGATTGGTCAAAACAGTTAATCAGTGGTGCTACTGTCGAGCATTTGGATGCTGAAGCTATTGCGGTGGCAAGAGAAAAATATAAAGAAAAAATGCAGAGACCGCATATATCAGAAGAAATTGATAGACTGACAGACGAAGAATTTTTGACAAAGTTGAAGCTGATAATAAACGGAAACGCAACCAATGCAGCAATGATTTTATTAGGTAATGCGAATTATGATTATCTGATGAAATCACCTCCATCAATGATGTGGCGCTTGTTTGGCAGTGATGGGGGAAGTAAGGATTATGAAATATTTAATATTCCGTTTATTATGGCTGCAGATAAAGTGTTTTCAAAAATTCGTAATTTAACATATAGGTATATGCCAAATCAGTTATCACTATTTCCAAAAGAAACGCAACAATACGATTTTTGGCTGTTAAGAGAATTAATAAATAATTGTATTGTGCACTCAAATTATCAATTGGGTGGCAGAATATATGTGAATGAATTTGATGATATGATTTCTATATCAAACCCCGGAGATTTTCTTCCGCAGACAATAGAGGCTGTATTAAAAACAACATACAACCCTCCTTTTTACAGGAACCAGCTATTAGCTGATGCGATGGTGAAATTTCATATGATTGATACTGCTACAAGTGGAATAAAAAAAGTTTATAGAATACAAAAGGCAAAATATTTTCCAATGCCTGACTATGATTTTTCTGAAAGCAACAAAGTGGCAGTTACAGTTTATGGGAAAATTATTGATGAAAGGTATACTTATATACTCTATGAACACCCCGAACTTGATCTTGAAACGGTATACCTTCTTGATTTGGTTCAAAAAGGTCAAGGAGCGAAGCTGACTGGGGATGCAGTACGATTCCTGCGCAAGCATTATTTGGTTGAGGGAAGGGTGAACAACTTGTTTTTGTCTGCGGGTGTTTCTAAGACGATTGATGATGAAGCGAAATATATAAGGAATAAGGCTTTTGATGATCAATATTATAAAGATTTAATAGTCAGCTATTTGAAACAATACGGAAAAGCTCAGAAAAAAGATATCAAAGAGTTATTATGGGATAAATTACCCGATATGCTTACAGACAAACAAAAAGATGCCAAAATATCAACCTTGTTGACAGCACTTAGAAGAAAAGGTGTGATTAAAACGGATTCAGATAATCAACAATTATCTTGTTGGATTCTTGTTTGAGACATTATATTCAATCAAGATTAATAACAGATAAAAACATGAGATTGTATGAAAAGGTAATAAAATTGATATTTTCCGGGCTTGATTGAGCTTGATTGAATTGATAAAACAGCAAATTTCAATCAAGATTTCAATCAAGCGTGAAGCAGGAATGCTTACGGAACATCACGAGGGGTATGGCACAGTGTTTATGGACAGCCAAAAAGCAGAGCACATAAAAGAGTTTGTGCGCGTTCTTTGCGAAAGCGGGCATACATCTGCCAAAACAGCATTTTAGGCTTTTTTTGCCAACATTAAACCGTAAATAAGCTCAAATAACAGCAATCCGATTATGATGACAAGAAAATACGCAGGAGTTGTTGCGCCACCGCCCCAGATATTTCCTAAAAAATCAACGGCAAAGTGCGCAA
>CAVDMD010000051.1:0-14355 GCA_963609975.1 bacterium
TTGAAAAAATTCCGTCATGGCAGAATTACGATCCGACAGATACAAACGCATAAATTCAAAGGGCACACCGCCATCAGATTAAACTCCGGTGGCGTTATGCCCTTTAATTTTTTGCAGGCGCTCTCTTTAGAATATCAGGAAGCGAATCTATCAGGACCTTGGCGTTTCTCAATATATCGCTGTTTTCCACACTGCATTTGTTTTTAACTCCGTTTACAAGCATACCCGCAACGGCTTCCGTAAGAAAATCGGACAGAAACACCTTAAAGTCCTCGTCAACCGAAAGCCCGCTTTTGGCTTCACAGTCATTTACGACACCGGCAGCTATGGACAGAAAATCGTTGTAAAAGAACCTCTTCAGTTCATCTCTGCCCATATTATCATAGGCGCAGTTGAGAATATGTGTATTGCTTTTGATATAGTCGATTATGAACAGAATGGCGTCTTCAAAATCCACCAGCATATCAAAATTCTTCACAACCTCTATAGCCTCCTGCTCCAAAGTCCATTTGAGCAGGTCATAAATATCATCAAAATGATAATAAAAAGTCTTGCGGTTTATATTGCAGTCGGCAACTATCTCGCTTACTGTAATTTTGCCCAGCGCTTTTTTGGACATAAATTTTTTGAGCGATGCCGCTATCATCGTCTTGGTTTTCAGCGTGGCTTCTTCGTGTTTCATAACTGATTTCTCCCTTTAGTCCATAATATATTCGCACCGCCTTTTTTTCAAGAAAATATTTCTCCCCTTTATTACCCAGATTGCACCCATTTGTCCGTATTTACACAAAAGCATACACTCTGACCGGCGAAACACACTGCCTTTGCGGCTATAATGTCGGCAGAAAGGAAATATGCGCTATGAAAAAAAGAAAATTTGAAGTCACCATGAGAGTTCCCACAGGCATCAAATACGGAACTCTGATTATTGAGGAGGATAACGGCAATATAACGGGAAGCCTTGATATCCTCCGCCACAAAAATACAATCAGCGGTAATATTTCGGCAGACGGCATAATTTGCTTTGCCGGAGAAATCGCAACGCCTGTTCGCACCTTTGCCTACAAGGCCTGCGGCAGCATCTCCGGAAAAGCCCTGACGGCCGAAATAAACGGCGAACATATCAGCTGCACCCTTACCGGCAGGGAGGTCAGTCTATGAGAAAATTTTTTACCGGTGTGGTAAACCATCCGAAAACAATAATGTGCTGCTTCGGCGTTGCGTTTGTAATCAGCCTGATATGCCAGCCGTTCATATCTGTAAATTACGATATGAATGATTATCTGCCGTCTGACAGCGCTTCAACAGTGGCTCTTGATACCATGCGCAGCGAATATGACGGAGAAATCCCCAACGCCCGCGTAATGATCGAGGACGTAGACATTCCCGCTGCGCTGAAGTACAAGGATACGCTTGCAGCAGTAGACGGAGTTACAGATGTAATGTGGCTTGATGATGTATATGACACCTCAATGCCTCTTGATATGGCAGACAGTGATACGGTTGAAACCTACTACAAGGATGGAAACGCGCTTTTTACCGTCACAATATCAGAGGACAGGAGAATAGAAGCCTGCGAGGATATACGAAGTATCATAGGAAGTGCCGGGCATATGTCGGGAAGCGCTGTTTTAACTGCAGAGGCTACAACATCAACAGTATCGGAAATCCCTAAAATCGCCATCTTCGCAATACTGTTTGCACTGCTGGTGCTGATACTTACAACCACCTCATGGGCGGAGCCTTTTATTCTGCTTGCAGGTCTTGGCATTGCGGTTATCATCAATGCCGGAAGCAACCTGATGTTTGGCGAAATATCCTTTGTTACAAATGCGGCGGGCAAAATCCTGCAGCTTGCGGTGTCTCTTGACTATTCGGTATTTCTGCTGCACAGATACAAGGAATACCTGCAAAAGCCGGGAGCCTCGCCAAAGGAAGCAATGATTAACGCGCTGTGCGCCTCAACAACTTCAATATTATCAAGCGGGCTTACTACGGTTATAGGGTTTCTTGCCCTGTGCATGATGAGATTCCGTATAGGTCCCGATCTTGGAATTGCTCTTGCCAAAGGTATTGCAATCAGCCTTGTCACTGTATTTGTATTCATGCCTGTATTTATTATCGCATCAGACAAATGGATCAGAAAAACAGCTCACCGTCCGTTTATGCCGTCATTTACGAAATTCGGCAAAGCGATATGCCGGATAATGATTCCGGCCGTATGTATATTTGCAGTGCTGGCTGCACCCTCATACCTTGCTTCAAACAGCAACAGCTTTTACTACGGCGCATCTCACATATTCGGCTCCGAAACAAGGGCGGGAAGTGATGCAGATAAGATAGAGGATGTATTCGGCAAAAACGACACCTATGTGCTTATGATTCCAAGGAGCAGTGTTTCAACAGAAAAACAGCTTTCCGATGAGCTTCATAAACTGCCGCAGATAAGAAGCATCATATCCTATGCGGACAGCGTGGGAAGCGAGGTGCCGGAGGAATATCTTGACGAAGGAGTTTTGTCTGAGCTTAATTCAGAAAACCACACCCGTATGGTTATCACGGTAAACGCTGCATTTGAAGGTGAGGAAACGGTATCACTTATTGAAACAATCCGCGATACCGCCGAATATTATTACCCGGGCAACTGGCTGCTTGCAGGCGAGGGAGTATCAACGCTGGATCTGAAAGATACGGTAACATCGGATATGGCTAAGGTAAACCTTATTGCGATAGGCGCTGTGTTTGCGGTACTGCTGTTTGCAATGAAGTCTGTAACGCTTCCTGTAATACTGGTGCTTGCAATAGAAACCGCCATCTGGATAAATCTTGCCATCCCGTACTTTGAGGGCAGCAGCATATTCTATATCGCCTACCTGATTATAAGCTCTATACAGCTCGGAGCAACTGTTGATTACGCGATACTGTTTACAGACCGCTATCTTGAGTTCCGGCAGAGCTGCAGCAAAAAAGATGCGATTGTCAATGTCGTTTCAAGCTGCACGGTGTCGGTTATGACCTCTGCCAGCGTTCTGACCGCAGCAGGCTTCCTGCTTGGCAAAATCTCCTCCCATGGAGTGCTTGCGCAGCTGGGTCTGTTTCTGGGCAAAGGCACGCTTTGCTCTCTTGCAACGGTACTGTTTGTACTTCCGGGGCTTCTGTATATCTTTGACGGCGTTATTCAGAAAACAACAAAGGGCATTAACTTTATAAATGCAAAGGAGGACAACATACAATGAAACATCTGAAAAAAGCAGCAGCCGCACTTTTGTCAATGGCACTGATACTTTCGCCGGCGCTGTCTGTATATGCAGGCAGCAATACTTCCGAAAAGGAAGAAGTCATCTATATAAACACCGACGGAAGCGGCAGCGTTACCGAAATAAATGCGGTAAACATCTTCGGAAGCGGCGATATTACAGACTACGGAAACTACTCTGCGGTCAAAATGCTTAATACCGATGACAAAATCACACTGAAAGGCAGCAAAGTGACCTTCACTTCCGGCTCCGACAGAATATATTATCAGGGGACCATGAAAAAAACAGAGATTCCTTGGAATATCACTCTGCGATATGTCCTTGACGGAAACGAAATCTCCGCAGAGGAGCTTGCAGGCAGAGACGGCAGCCTGAAGATTTACTTTGACATCGAAAAAAACAGCAGATGCAAAGGAGATTTTGCAGACAGCTACGCGCTTCAGGCAAGCTTCACTCTTGATACCGAAAAATGCGAAAACATCACCGCAGACAAGGCTACCTGCGCAAATGCGGGCAAAGACAGACAGCTTACCTATACAGTGCTTCCGGGCAGAAGTTTAAGCACCGTCATAACCGCCGATGTTTCGGATTTTGAAATGCCTGCGGTAACCATAAACGGCATCAGGATGAACCTTGATATCGATACCGATGATATGGATATAAGCGATCGTATTGACGAGATTACTGACGCTGTAAACACCTTAGATGACGGAGCGGGCAGGTTAAGCAGCGGGCTCAAAAAGCTCTGCCGCGCAACAGACAGCCTCAAAACCGGCACAGCTACACTCGATTCAAAAACAGGCCGGCTTGCAGACGGCGCAGGGGATCTTGCAGACGGGCTTACACAAATTACATCAAAGAACAGGGAGCTTAATGAAGGCGCATATGCAACATTCTCAGGCCTCTGCACAGCCTCAGAACAGATATTAAACGCTCAGCTTGAGGCAAACGGAATTGACACCGTAACTCTTACTCCCGAAAATTATTCCGATGTACTGACAGGGCTTCTTGATAAACTGGGAACAGAGGCAGTCTACAAAAAGGCTTATGCCGCAGCTTATGCAGAGATAGAAAAAAAGGTGAGTAAAAACGAAGCGGCTGTTTATTCGGCATATATCAGTTCAAATGCTGACAATATATACGCTGCATATATTGCTGCAAACGCCGATGCTCTGTATCAGGAAGCCGCATATCAGGCGCTGCTTGCAGAGCTGCAGGAAAAAGGCATGGATAAAAAATCTGCGCAAAGCTATCTGTCAGGCGATGAAGGGCAGCTTCTTATCGCAGGCAGCGTTACTGAAATGAGCGATGAGCAGAAGTCAAAGATTACTGATACTGCCGTACAAAATCTGACGGCAGCGCAGAAACAGCAGATTCTGAAAAATGCCGAAAGCTCTCTGACAGCAGAGCAGAAGTCTGAAATAAAAGACACATACATCAGGCAGCTTATGGCAGATGAGAACATAACCTCACAGATTTCAGAAGCGGTTTCAAAGTCTGATGAATTTTCGGGACAGATAGCACAGCTCAAAGGAAGTCTTGACAGCTGCAGTACATTCTGTGAGGGCGTTAAGGACTACACCGCAGCAGTAAGCGAGGCTGCCAAAGGAGCCTCTTCACTTGAAACCGGCCTGTCCGCACTTCACACAAACACAGGCAGACTCAAAGATTCTGTTTCACTGTTAAACGACAGCGCCGGCAAACTGGCTGACGGTTCTGCCGAGCTGAAAGACGGCACCGCGGAGTTTGCAGAGGAAGCAGATAAATTCTCAAATGACGCCGACAAGGAAATCTCCGAAATGCTTGATTCGATAAACGGCGGGGACAGCAGTACTGTTTCATTCACATCAGACAAAAACACCAATGTCAAATCTCTGCAGTTTGTAATCAAAACCACTGCAATTGAAAAGTCTGATGAAGCCGATAATACAGTTGAAGCTGACAGCTCAAGTTCACTGTGGGATAAGTTCTTAGACCTCTTCAGATAGTTTGAAAATACCATTCTTCTTTTAAAAAGCTCCTCCGCACGGCATATGTGTCATACGGAGGAGCTTTCAGTTTACTGAAATTATTATTTGTCCGCTTCTTTGTTTTCTGCTATTTTCAGCATTGTGCCAAGTACTGCGCGCCCTATATCCGACCGGGAAAACTGCAACATCAGGTAAGGGTTTGCTTTTACTTCTCTGCTGCTGAGTAATGAAAGAATTCCTCCCAGAGCAAACTCCACGGAAAGTTTGTCTTTCTCTGACAGTGTCTTTTCATCAATGCCTATCATTCTGAACCATATTTTTTTAATCTCACTTTTCAGCAGACAGTTTATATAAACAGAATTACTGCCTGCGCATACCTGTAGCTTCTTTAAGCACGTTATATGCTTTTCTTCAATTTTTACTTCCTGACCTGTTGTAACATAAGCCAAAAGCATTTTAATATATGCTTCGACAATCTCAGTTTCCATAAAATCTGAAAAAGCCTTTTGCGCCACGTCATCTATATTATCATAATGATAATATACCGCATTTCTGTTTACACCTGCTTTATCAGCCAGCTTCTGAATTGTAATCTTTGAATAGTCTGTTGCCTCCAGCAGTCTCCAGAAGGCGTTTTCGATTTTTGCTGCAGCGGTCATTTCAGTTTGTTTTTTAGGTCTGCCCATATCTGCTCCTAAACTATACATTATATTTAATATTGACCATTTTATTGTACACTATGTCTAGTTATAATGTAACAAAAAGAAAGGAATTTTAAATATGAAAAATTTTATCCTTAAATTTCACCTGGAAATATATGCGCTTTTTGTCTTTATTGTTGCAGCTGCAGGGTTTTCAGGCATATATGAATTAACTGCTAACAGAAAAATGCTGCTTTTAATCATAGTCATCGGAGTATTCCACGAATACGAAGAGAAAAAATTTCCCGGAGGATTTTTTGAAAATCCGGGCATAGTCTGGGGCTGGAATATGGAAACGGTAGATATTAGAAAACCGGGACAATGGGTTGTCCTTGCATGGCTTGTAATAGCATTTATTCCGTATATCTTTGACAATATAGTCGGACTTTTACTTGCCCCTGTATTTTTAGGAATTTTTGAAATGATAATACACACCGCCGGCAAAAAAATATGTAATATCAGTGGCTGGTATGTTCCGGGAATTGTCACTGCCTGGGCTATGGGTATTGCCTCGGTTTACAGCATCTGTCTTTTAGCCGGTCAGCACATCATAACCTCTGCTGACTGTATTATCGGTATTTTATGCGTAGCTTTTGTTATGGCTGCCCTGCAGATTTTAGTTCAGAAGTCTGCAGACTATTCCGTTCCAAAAATGATTGCACATATGAAAAGTCATCAGAAAAAATAGCCTCTGATCCAAATAGCCTCCGCAGGTCTGTCCTCAGCTTCTACGGGGGATATTGTTTGTCTTTCAATATTTATTTACAGGTCCGTCACAAGTCGCAGGTATCTGTCTTATACTTCTGTTTTTTACCGTTAAATTTGACATAACTGCGCCGGTGTATAATATAATCATTTTTTGTTGGTTTATTTTTAAATAAAAAGTGAGGGCTTTTATGGAAAAGATTTTTAAACTTAAAGAAAACGGCACTACTGTCCGTACCGAGATTTTTGCCGGTCTTACCACATTTATGACTATGGCATATATCATCGCTCTGAACCCGAATATCCTGACAGGCTTCGGCTCCGAGGGCGGCCCGGAATTATGGAACGGTGTGTTTCTTGCAACCTGTATTGCCTCGGCAATAGGTACTTTTGTTATGGCCTTTGCTGCAAACAAGCCGTTTGTTATGGCTCCCGGAATGGGACTTAACAGCTTCTTTGCCGTTGTAATCGCCAATATTGTAAGCATTACAGGCATGTCCTATCTTGAGTCATTTCAGGCAGGACTTTGTATAATTCTTGTTGAGGGTGTTGTATTTCTCATACTCTCCGTACTTAACATTCGTGAAAAAATCGTTGATGCCATACCGCTTGGTATCAGACTTGGAATTGCGCCTGCAATCGGCCTGATGCTTCTTAATATAGGGTTTGGCTCAAATGCAGGTGTTTCCAACGGGGAAGGCTCAATGTTCTATGTTATGAGAGATTTCTTCGGTTCACTGACACCTGCCCTTGCAGAGAAAAATATGGCTGACGGCTATCCTCAGATGGTACTTGCCGTTATAACTATGTTTGTGGGACTGTTTGTCATTGCTGTATTAAGCCACAAGGGCATCAAGGCCTCAGTGCTTCTTGGCATGCTGGTATCTTCCGCAGTCTACTGGGCGGGAGAGGCGATATTCCTGGGAACAAATCCGTTTGCAGGTCTTAAAGACGCATCGTTTGTTCCGGCCTTTGACGATATGGCGCAGACAACACTGTTTAAATTCAGCTTCTCAAATATAATGGAGATCGGCTGGTTTACGGTTATAACCCTTATAATCACTTTCTGTATCATAGATATGTTTGATACAATAGGAACTCTTGTGGGTACAGCTTCAAGAGCGGGTATGCTTGACAGCGAGGGCAATATGCCTAAGATGAAAGAGGCCCTTACTGCCGATGCCATCGGAACCATCACAGGCTCAATTTCAGGAACCTCAACAATCACAACATTTGTTGAATCAGCCTCCGGTGTTGAAGCCGGCGGCAGGACAGGCCTTACGGCGCTGACTTCGGGAATACTGTTTCTTGCCTGCATATTCATTGCGCCGATTGCCGCAATAATTCCTGCGGCAGCAACCTCTTCAGCGCTTATCTATGTAGGAGTTATCATGCTGGGCGGTCTTAAAAAGATAGACTTTAATGATATGACTCAGCTTCTTCCGGTTGCGCTTATGCTGATTGCAATGCCGATTTCAGGCTCAATAGGACACGCTATAGGTATAGGACTTATCTCCTACAGCGTAATTATGCTTTTCACAGGCAGAGGCAAAGAGGTTTCAGTACTTACATATGTTATCTCTGCAATATTCCTTGTGAAGTTTTTCCTTATAGTTTAAATATTTATTCAAACTTATTATCAACATATGTTGAAAACAAGTTTTGAACACAAAAAACACAGAAGCCTTTTCGTTCTTCTGTGTTTATATATATCACGTGACTCTGGATTATCGCTTTTTGTGTTCATTTGCTATAAGCTCTCTCATAAGCTTCACACCTCTTGCCGTCAGATTATCTTCATTTACTCCTCTGGCTTCTAATATTCTTTCAATTGCCTGCGCCGGATCAAGTGAGTGATAAGGATAATAAAGGCTGCGCAATTCTTTAGGCTTGATAAACCTGTATATCTGTTTGCTGGTTCTCTGGTATGTATACGCCCAGTAGCGATAAATATATCCAATCCAGTATAATTCATTCTCCGTATACTTTTCGCTGCCGTAGGAACTGCTGCCAAACTCTGTATTTATTTCTTCAATAATCTGATTAACGTCACAGGCTTCAAAAAGAAATCCTCCGGCATCCATACGCTGCGCGACCTGAGAGTTCATAAATCTTCTCATAAATATCAAAGAACTGCATTCTTCTTTTGATACAGACGCTTCAAAGACTTCTGCCTGCATTTTGCATAGTTTCAAACCCTGTTCATCAATTTTTATCATCTTAATATATCCTCTATATATTCCCCTTGCCCTCTGTACTGTTTGCGGGCAACTTTAACTTTATCATTACCTACTCGTAATTCTTCCCTCTTATATGAGAGATAATACTTCTTTTCGTCAGATGCCAGATAACAATGACGTAATATTCTCAGTTTTTTCAAGGCATTATCCGTAACAAACACATACTGATTTCCAAGGCTGGTTGCCGAAAGACAATGCTGGCATTGTACATCTGTAATTTCACCATCAATGAAGCTGTCTATTATTTCAAACATTCTGTTGTCCGCAATAGGAGCCACAATATAATCTACACCCTCAAGCTTTGAGAGCAGATTAAGAATTATTGGATGCTCTGCATAATCAGTTAATTTGTTTCGGAAAAATGCAATCAACAGCATCCAGTCACGATCGACATTTAATTGCGTATAGCTTAAATCAGTCTTGTCAAACTCTAAAACATAGAGAGAGGACTCCGGATAATTGGCAACAAACATAGCAGATTGCTCCAGACTTTCTCCGCAGTAAAAGCCTCTGCCAAAATCGTTGGTAGCCTTTGATTTTTCTATTGAAAGGCTCCCCTCAAGACAGGTTTTGGCACCGTGAAAAAGAACAGTCGAGCCGCTGCTGCACTCTTCTTTAAATAATTGCTCTTTAATCTTATTAAGCCGAACGCCTCTGTTAAACGCGAAGTTGTAAAAGGAGTTCAGATTTGAAGCTGAAGCCTGCTCTTCATTTTTTCTCCAGCGTGATATCGTCGTCGGGGTAACACCGATACCCTCGGCAAGATCATTTGCAGTAATATTCAATAATTCCATTACGATTTCAATATCTGTGCTTAATTCAAAATCATTCATGCCGGTTCTCCTTAAAAATTTACGAACTTATTATAACATATGTTGAAAACAAGTTCAATGTATGCGCAAAACTTATTATAACATATGTTGAAAACAAGTTTTGAGCACAAAAAAACACAGGAGCCTTTTCGTTCTTCTGCGTTTTTTATTCGGGTATATTCCCCACACCGTCAAGCACCAGTCTTGGTCTGTACGGGAATTTCTTTATTTCATTCTGGTCAGTTACTCCTGAAAGCACCAGAACTGTATCAAGGCCGGTTTCTATTCCTGCAACTATGTCAGTATCCATGCGGTCGCCTATCATAACCGCATCCTCCGAATGCACTCCCAGTATGCGAAGTCCTGTTCTCATCATCAGCGGATTTGGCTTGCCCACGAAATATGCCTGCTGTCCTGTTGCCATTTCTATCGGCGATATCATGGCGCGACAGGCAGGTATAATTCCGTCCTCCGCAGGTCCTGTCAGGTCACTGTTGGTTCCAATCAGCCTGGCGCCTTTCATAACAAGCTTCACTGCTTTGAGTATGTTTTCGTAATTGTATGTATTGCCCTCACCTATGATTACATAGTCGGGGTCAACATCATTCATAGTGATGCCCGCATCATGAAGAGCTGTCACAACTCCCGCTCCGCCTATGACGTAGGCACTGCATCCGGGAGCCTGACTGCTTATGAACTTGGCAGTCGCAAGGGCGCTTGTGTAAAAATGGCTTTCGTCAACCTCAAGACCCATTCTTGCCAGCTTTATCTGCAGTTCTCTCGGAGAACGCTCTGATGAGTTGGTCAGGAACAGGAAATTCTTGTCCTCTCTGTAGAGCCACTCAACGAACTCTTTTACTCCCGGCAGCAGTTTGTTGCCGTGGTATATAACTCCGTCCATATCACATATGAAACCTTTTTTGCTTCTTAATGTTTCCATAAATACATCCTTTCTCAATCCTTTAACCCAAGTCTATCATCCTGATGTTAAATCAAAAGGGATTTCTATGTAAAATCTGTGTAAATTATTACCTCAGCTCTGCTGTAAATTCTATTATATTGTCCTCTGCAAGCCTTGCGGAGATTGTGCCGCCATGCCCCTCTGCAATGCTTCTTGCAAGCGAAAGACCTATGCCAAAGCCTCCTGTTGCCGAATTTCTGGATTTGTCGGGCCTGTAGAATCTGTCAAAGAGCCTTCCGGTATCTTCTGCGGTAATGCCGCTGCAGGTGTTTTTCGTGCTTATGCTGACGCCTTTTTTGTCTTTTTTCATTTCAAAATATATATCGGTATCAGGCTCGGCATATTTGACCGCATTGTCTATGAGGACAGAGGCAAGCTGTCTTATCGCATACTCATCTCCTGTATATCTGATTCCGTCTGCCACTGAAATATTAAGCTTATGCCCCTGTGTCCGGGCGAAATCCTCAAAGGACCGGGCGGTGTCCTCTATCGCATCGCTTATATCGAATGTGTCTTTTTTGAGAATCCCCGCCCCCTCGTCCATCTTTGCAAGGCTGACAAGAGAGTTTACAAGGTTTTTGAGCTTCTCGGTCTGTGACATGGCCTTGTCTATCCATTTCTGTTTGCCGACTTCCATTTCGAGTACGGTAAGGCTTGTTGTAATTACTGTTATCGGGGTTTTGAGCTCATGCCCCGCATCGGTAATAAACTGTTTCTGTTTTTGCTCGTTTTTTATCATAGGCTCTACGACTCTGCCTGACAGCATTACCACTATCACATACACAAGCACTATACATATCGCCATTGCAGCTATAGACAGAATGCCTATCGTATATATTTTTTTCAGATCCTCGTAGCAGTCAATGAATATCGCTATATTGCGATCCTCACCCTGATGCTCCACATAGTATTTGTACCCCGAATAATATCCGTATCTGCCGCCTGCTTTGACCGCAACCTCAAGAAACTCATCCACATCAGACTCTGTTACAGCTGCAATATGTTCAAGGCTTTTGTCTGACAGCTGCCCGCTGTCGTCAAATTTGAGCACAAAATATCTGGTGGAATACGGCTCCTCTCTGGAAAAAGGCTCCCTGTCCAGCGTTTCGGGAGGTTTGCTGCCGTCTTTTTCGGGAACGGGAATTGTCCCCTGATTCTGGCATATCGTATCGAGTTTGCTGTTCAGCTCGGAATTGACCGACAGATAGTTTGCGGTATTGACTATGAGGCAGAGAAGTATCATAACCATTGCCACTGCAAGCATTGTAATGCGTATGAATTTTTTGCGTAAATCCTTAATCACGACCTGCCTCCAGCATATATCCTATTCCTCTGCTTGCAACGATTGAAACCTCGGAATCTATTGCTTTGAGTTTTTTGCGCAGGTTCGAAATATGCACCCAGACCACATTGATTTCCGCCTCGCTGTCCCAGCCCCAGACACATTCCATAATCTTATCCGCGGAAAACACCACATTGGGAGAGCGCATAAAAAGCTCCATAACCTGAAACTCTCTGCCGCTTAATCTTGCCTCTTTGTCTGCTGTTTTGAGAACTCCGCTGTTTGTATCCAGCGATATATCTCTAAAGGTCAGAAGCGACGGTTTGTAATCCTCGTTTCTGCGCATCATCGCGCGCACTCTGCTGAGAAGCTCGTCAGGAGCAAAGGGCTTGGGCAGGTAATCATCTGCTCCGGAATCAAAGCCTGTGATTCTGTCGTCTTTTTCGCCTTTGGCGGTCAGCATCATAACAGGCGTTTTTACTCCGCTGCGCCGGAGCTCTTTGAGTACCTCTATGCCGTTTTTGCCCGGCATCATAATATCAAGAATAATCGCATCGTAATCTCCCGATGCGGCATAGTCATAGGCTGAAATGCCGTCATTTACCGCTTCAACCGTAAATCTGTTCTTTTCAAAGAACACAGTCAGCGCCTCCGCCAGATCCTGTTCGTCCTCTGCAATAAGTAAACGCATAAATCCTGCTCCTTCTGTTTTTTCAAATTATATCTCAAATCGCCCGCTAAATCAACACTCCTACAGGCTCTCCTTCACCGAAGCTTTGCTGCATACTATATTCAGATTGCCGTTTCTGCATCTTAACTGATCTATAAATTCCTTTGGCACATTGTCCTGTTTGAGTCTGATATCGTAGCTGAGCTCATACATTGTGCCTACATTTGTCATTTTTACTCTTTCAAGTGAAGCGGATTCTGTGTATTCTTCAAACAGATCGTCAAACAGTCCCTCATAATCAAGGGTTTCAGGTATGGTTATTTTGAGTATCCGCTGGCCTGTGCTGCCGCTGCCAAATCCCGCTGCCGAAAGCACCAGCATGAATATCGCCATAATCACAAAGAATATTCCTGCTATGGCCACATATCCCATACCGGTGGCAAGCCCTGTCGCCATGGCAAGAAATATGGAGCCTATTTCTCTGGCGCTGCCCGGAGCCGAACGGAAGCGGACAAGACTGAATGCTCCCGCAACCGCGATACCGGCGCCTATGTTGCCGTTTACCAGCATTATGATAAGCTGCACCACCGCAGGCATTATTGCAAGAGTAACCGCAAAGCTCTGGCTGTATTTTGTTTTGAACATACTTATTAAAGCGATTCCTATTCCCAGAAGTATGGATACTCCTGTGCATATAAGGAATGTTGACATTGTTATTTCTGACTGAATAATTGAACTAAGCACTTAAATTTCCCTCCCTGTTTATTATAAAGTTTTTGTAGCACGTGCCGTATTTGGAAAACGAAGTCGGATAAATACCGCTTTCGTTGAGTATATGAGCAAGCCACAGCGGACAGGTGCCCGGCATTTTGATTTCCATTAAAATCTGCTGCTTCGGCAGTACAGGCTGCCCGTAATCTCCGCACCTCAGGTCAAGCTCCTCATCTCTCCACCTTATATTTGTATCAAATGTTATTCTGAGACCGCTGTCCCGGATTCCCGCAAAAGCCTGCCTGTCATAGCCTATAAAAATTCTGGGCTGCGTGCGGTAAAAATTCTGAAACCACATAATCTCATTTCTGATCTGTTCATCACTCTTTTTTATTTCAATACCGCTTCCGCCTGTCAGTATCGGCTCCACATCTTTTGCCTCGGCCGTAATTCTTCGTTTATATACTATGCCTTTGTATTTTTTCTTGATTTCTATAAACGCCTTGTCCTCATCTGCAGGGACTCCATAGCTTCTGACTCTTAGTTTTTCTTTGTATACGGGCTTTTGTATCGACCGCCTTATCAGCTCCCAGTCCTCTGTATCATAATATATGTTGCATATTGTGTATCTGCCGAATCTGTCTTCTTTTATATAAGGCATTATCTGTTTCATCAGATTTTCCTGCTGTGCCTGCGTCAGCATATATTTCTTTTCATATCTTTTGAAATTTGTCTGTATTATGTCTGCCATATCAGTGACCTCCTTTTTCTTTTGTTCAGATTATATATTCCAAACCTAAAACGTACCTAAAGAAAATTTATTTTTTTCCTTTAGGTTGGCTTTAAGGTGGGCTGTTACAATAAGGCCAACAGATCAGGAAAGAGAGGTTAATCAAAATGAATAAACACAAAACAATATTTACGGGAACGGCAATTGCAGTGATTATATCACTTCTGCTGGCGCTTGCTCCTATGATGCTTTCAGAAAGCAAGGCATATGCGGCAACAGATGAATACACTGCAGCCGGAGCTACAAGCTTTGTTTT
>CAVDMD010000051.1:14583-15723 GCA_963609975.1 bacterium
AATCATCGCAGCAGCAGGCACAACAAACAGCCTGACAGACTCTGCAGAGAACAACGATGAAAATTATCCAAACAATGACGATGCAGAAAACGCCGTTATAAAATGTAAAGACGGATCGAATGTCACTATCGGCGGCACAGGTACTATCAATATAAATGCCAACGGCAAAAACGGCATCAAATCAGGTGCAACCACAGAGGAAGAGGGCAAAGCGTCTCTGACAATTCAAAACGTGACTCTGAATATCACCGCTGATGTAAATGACGGTATAAACGCAGAGCAGGAACTGAACATTCTGAGCGGTAATATTACGGTAAGCGCCGCAGACGATGCAATTCACTGCGACCTTGCCATGAATATAGGAAAGACCGGAACTGACGGCCCGAAAATCACTGTCAAAAAAGCCTATGAAGGACTCGAAGCGGCAACGCTGAATGTTTACTCAGGCGACATCGATATAACATCTGAAGATGACGGTATGAACGCTGCAAATTCGGATCTGACAGACTATAGTTTCGCGCTGAGTATCTCAGGCGGCAGCATTAACATCAATACCGAAAAAGGCGACGGCATCGACTCCAACGGCACAATTGCAATCTCAGGCGGCACAGTTGAAATATTCTCAGCTTCAAGCGGTGACAATCAGCCTCTTGACTGCGACGGAACATTAAGTATCACAGGCGGTACAGTGCTCGGAGTGGGAGCTTCCGGCATGGGTGTTAATATGAGCTCCGGACAGGCAGTTGTTGTATTCGGTGCAAACGGAGGACAGATGGGAGGCTCTTCCGCAAGCATGGTCACGGCAGGCAGCACCATCACAATCAAAGATTCTGACGGAAAAATAATCTACAGCGCAGAAGCTGTAAGAAATGCCGGCTATGTAATATTCTCATCCAAAGACCTGAAAGAGGGCAGCACATATACTCTTTATGTAAACAATACAAGTGCGGGAACCGCGCAGGCAAGTACAAGTCTGCAGGGTCAGGGACAGCAGCCCGGACAGGGTCAGCAGCAAGGTCAGCCAAACGGACAGCAGCCCGGACAGGGTCAGCAGCCTCCTGCACAGGGTGACGGACAGCAGCCTCCTGCACAGCCTCAGGATCAGATGAGTACAGATACCGGCTCGAGCTCAAGTTCAAG
>CAVDMD010000052.1:0-15691 GCA_963609975.1 bacterium
CAAATGAAATCAAAGAGGTACAGAATGCTTATGAAGCGTATGAATTGATGCTGCATTTAAATCCGGCATCCGTAGATGATCTTCTCAAAGCACATAAACTGATGATGAAAGGGCTTGTGCCGGAAAATGGAAGGTTACGTTCAGGCGGCGTAGGTGTCTTTGATGGTGAGAGGCTGATTCACATGGCTCCTCCGGCAGAGTTTGTTCCGGAGCACATCCTCAATCTGTTTGCATGGTATCAAGAGTCAGAGCTTCACCCACTGATTAAGAGTTCTGTATTTCACTATGAATTTGAATTCATCCACCCGTTTGCAGATGGCAATGGCCGTATGGGACGTATGTGGCACAGCCTCCTGCTTGGCAAATGGAAAGAACTGTTCTTCTGGCTTCCGATTGAAGAGCTGATTCAATCGAGACAGCAGGAGTACTATGATTCTCTTGGTACCGCCAGCAAACAGGCTGACAGTGCGGGATTTGTAGAACTGATGCTTGAAATTATTCGAGACAGTTTGATGGAAGTGACAGTTGTTGGTCGCTCCACCGACCAAGATGGCGACCAAGTCAGCGACCAAGATAAAATGCCAATCAAACGGCTCCTATCCGCTCTTGGTGATGAATCGCTATCGGCTGCAGAGCTAATGCAGCGGCTCAGCCTTTCACACAGACCGACATTCCGCAAAAATTATCTGAATCCCGCTTTGGAACAGAGGCTGATCGAACGCACAATTCCCGATAAGCCAAACAGCAGAAATCAGAAGTACAGGAAATGTAAAGAAATGCTCGATTGAGTGCCATGCCAAATGTCAGCGATGGCACTTATTCAAGCATTTCAGCAATAAGGTTTACAATACACTTTGATATATATAATTCTCCCTTTACATTTCCCTCTGCAAGAGCAAATTTACTCAGCTTTGTTTCATTATCAAATTGAAGTCATAACGTTAAGTAATCTCTGATAGCTGTCAACATCGTGATACACCACTTTACCTGTTGACATTTCATTAAAAAGCTTCCTATTAACAATCTATTCTTTACATCTCTCTGTTCTGTGCAAGTTACCGGCAAGTTAAATTTTATCCTTTCACAAATCTCTGATTTGGACTTTTGGGTTTATCCGGTATTGTCATTCTCAGTTTCCCACCTTGAACCAGTGGGTTTACTATCTTAGACATAACATAATTCTTAGACTTGCCGACAAAAGCCACAATCTCCGCTCTCGTTCTCGGAACAGTGCAAAACTCTACAACAGCCTCATCAGCAGGCTCATCATCACTGTACAGGCCGTTTTTCATAATTACCTTAAACTCTCCGTGAACGGCAGAAAATATCGGCGCCGGAAGTCCTGCCTTTGCAAATTCATTACGCATTGCAGTAATCCCGGAATATCTGTTTTCTGTTATATTCAGAAGCTCCAGCATATTGGCAAGCGCAGTGTTTCTTGTTTCAGGACGCACCCTGCCAAGAGCATCTACAGAAATCCTGCCGTATAGTCCTCCGCTGTTGATGATTTCCATACGGTTACGATACATTTCAATGCGGACAGGTATATTATCAGTATGAATACTAACGATTTTTCTATAGGATTAACACTAATTCCTGCAGAATTAACGATTATGTTAATTCACAGTCTGTAAATCTGTACGAATGCCCCCCTCTGAAAACCTTATTTATTGCCAAACTCAACCCCAAAACAAAAATATTTGCAGATTTTTTTGCAAAACAGCATTTTAGGGCTTGACAAAACGCAGCAAATAATAGAAGATAATCAAGTAGATACGGGGCATTGGCGCAGCCGGGAGCGCGTTTGACTGGCAGTCAAAAGGTCAGGGGTTCGAGCCCCCTATGCTCCACCATATAACCGCCCTTGGAATTTCCGGTTCCAAGGGATTTTTTTAACGGATAGAAATCCCGGGATTTTCAAATGAGCAAAAACATTCAAAACGAAAAAAACATACAGATAACGCAGGAGCTGAGAAAAGCGGGCAAAGCAGGAAGAACGGCACTGTCTGCAGAAGAAAGAGCAGTGCGGTCAGCTGCAATCGTAAAAAAGCTGATATCCTCAGACGAGTTCAAAAATGCCGAGGTAATTATGATATATAAGGCGCTCGGAGCGGAGGTTGATCTGCAGACACTGGAAAATGCCGCAAAATCCTGCGGAAAACATCTGCTTTATCCTCTTTGCATAAGCAAGACCGAGATGATACCTCTTGAACCAGAAGACTGCGATGCATGGATATGCGGAAGCTACGGCATCAAGGAGCCTCTCAGAGAAAAATCCGCAGAATATGCGCCCGGAGAAATTGACCTTGTAATCTGCCCCTGCACAGCTTTTGATGAGAAATGCAACAGGATAGGCATGGGCGGCGGATATTACGACAGATTTCTGCCGAAATGTCAAAATGCACACATCGCAGCGGTAGCGTTTGAGGCACAAAAAACAGCCTGTATTCCGGCAATGCCATGGGACCATGCGATGGAAAAAGTATATACGGAAACTGCCGTATACGAGCAAGCGGAGGTGATTTAATGGATTTTAACAGTGAAATATATGAGCTGCGCAAATGGTTTGCAGGCGCAGACAGTGCTATGGTTTCCATACTTGACGATATTGAGAAGCTGCTTTCGGACAAACACACCGAGAAAGCTCTTGAGCTATCAAAAACACTTGTGAAATCAGCTGACGACCGTGCAGAGCATACAGACTTTACAAATGCAGAATACTATAATTTTACCGAACCTATGGAGGAGGTAGTCTGCAGAGAATTATACAAACCCCAAAAGGAACTTAAATATGCGGATTTTCCCTATGCCGACATCTATGCTCTCTGCGGAGATATTCTGTTTGATATGGCAAGATATGACGACAGCGCGGCTTTTTACCGCAAGGCTGTCAAGTGGAACCCCATTGCAATGAAATATACATGGAGATACATGGAATCCGAAAAAAACTTAGGTAATATCGACAAATACGGACTTCTGGCGTTTAATTCTTTCTCAAATGTGTTTAAGACATCTGAGCTTCTGCAGTGCTATATGAATCTGGCATATTACTTCACAGAAAAGCAGTGGTTCGCAGAGGCCGCAGGCTGTTATGTACTTATCTTAAAATATGATCCGGACTACAAACCCGCTTCTGCTGCTCTCACAGTGCTTCAGCAGCTTCCGGGAGATGAATTCTATATGCCGACCCTGCTTGATGTGCGCAAATATGCTCACGATCTGGGATTTCCTCTGGGCGCAAACAAGACGCTCCTGAACAGCGCCTACGCTTATGCTCTTGATGATCTGAAGTCAAAGAATATGGACTCCGCTCTGTATTTTCTCGATATAGTCTATGATCTGTCACAAAACGATGAGGTGAAAACACTGCTTGACAGCATCAAAACAAAAATCAGAGAAAACAGAACAGGAATTGAATAATATATACGGGAGGCTGGCCTTGAGAAAAAACAGAGCATTTGTCACAGCAGGGGTTCGCGGAATCGCTTTCGCCCTTATAACTGCCGTGTTTTCGGCGGTGCCGTTTTTAGACAGCCTGCTTTGGGCTGTATATATCGGATTTTTTCTGACTATGGCTTTCGGCGCAGACAAAAGGCAGCTTCCAAACTATATATGCAGTCTGCTTGCAGGGTATGTATGGGCTTTCGGCTATATGTACGGCTACAGGCTGCTTGAGGAATATCTTAATATGCCTCATATAGCTGCGCTTGCGACAGCTGAGCTTGTGCTTACATTTCTGCTGATTTACATACATATAAGGCTGCTTTCAGGCACATGGCTTAACAAACTTCCGGCTGTATTTGCGGCTGTTGCCACAGTCTTTGCCTCAGGAGGCATCGACTGTATCCCTCTTTGCGCAATGTCCGCCGCAACAGGGATTGCGATTGCCGTAATCACAGAAATCATAATATGCGCAGTATGCACCTCCGAAAACTGATTTGCAGACAAAAGCCGCTGTATCCGATTGCCTATACAGCGGCTTTAATTTTATCCGTTTACAATTCTCTCATAGCTGTCAGGATCTGTATTACCCTCTGTACTGAACAGAAGTACAACCGAATTTTCATCAAGACCCATTTGAGCTTTCATGCCTGCAAACTCCTGTTTCTTGCAAAGATTTATAAGAAGCCCTGCGCCTACGGCTCCGCATTCACCTGCAACAATTCCCTCTTTTGCAAGTCTTCTCATGCCTTCCTCCGTAACACAATCCGGTAGCCTGAAGAAAAACTCGGCAAAATCTCTCAGCACAGGAAAAGTGAATATATTGGCCTCTCCGCAGTTAAGCCCCGCCATTATGGTCTTCGGGTCTCCGCCTGAGGCAACAAGGTGCCCCTGTTTTACCGAATCAAATATACAGGCCGTATCCCACGCTTCCATAATTGATGTTCTGAAGCTGCCGCTTCCATACCTGTCTGTCAGATAGCCCAGTACGCCGCCTGCCATAGAGCCTACGCCCGCCTGCAGAAATATGTGTGTCGGCACAGTGTCCCCAAGCGCATCTGCAGCCTCTGCCGCCATATGAGTATAGCCCAGCGTAATATCCCATGGTATATCCTCATAGCCTTCAAATCCAGTATCCTGCACCAGATAAGCGTTATGCTGCTCCGCATAAGCTGCAGCGAGTCTGACCGCATCATCATAATTCAGATCTGTTACAGTAACATCTGCATCCGATACCTGATGAATTGCATCCACTCTGCACTGCGCTGTTCCCTTTGGCATAAACACAACCGATTTACAGCCGGCCTGCGCCGCAGCCCATGCCACAGCTCTGCCATGATTGCCGTCTGTTGCCGTAACAAATACCGGTTTTTTGTCCGAATCTATATTTTTCAGGAGATTACCTACGGCATAAGAGGCTCCCAGCGCCTTGAATGCGTTAAGCCCGAAACGCCTGGATTCGTCTTTGAGATATACAGCCTTTACGCCCAGCTCCTCTGCAAGCCCGTCAAGGCTGACAAGAGGCGTCGGCTCATACACCGGAAGGCTCTTGTGATATTCCTGCACTTTTTTGTAGTTTTCCCCGTTAAACTGCTGCGGCAGCCTGCCTTTGGCAGGGGTGTTTACATACATTTCGATTTTCTTCATATACGTCACCTCGAAAGTAAAATATTTTGTCATATTGATGAGATTATGATAACATATTACCGTGAATTAAAAAAGAGGTCAATAAAACATGGAAACAGAGTCAGTCTTAAAAAGATTAAAGAATTTCAAATACATCGCTGTTTTAGAGGGTATTGCCGTAGGGTTCCTTGCAGGTATCGCAGTATCATTTTTCAGGCTGTTTATAGAAAAAGCCGAAGCTCTGAGAGATATGTTCATCAGCAGAAACATTTCCCTGTTAACTCCTCTGCCGTTTATCTGTGCGGCCATTATTATCTGCCTGTGTATCAGACTTGAAAAAGATGCCTGCGGAAGCGGTATCCCTCAGGTAAAGGCTGAGCTTGCAGGTCAGCTCAAGACCTGCTGGTGGAAAGTCCTCCTCACAAAAATTATAGGCGGAGTCACCGCAATAGGTATAGGGTTTTCTGTCGGCAGAGAAGGACCAAGCGTTCAGATTGGCGCTATGACAGGCAAGGGGTTTTCGCGTCTTACGGGCAGGTTGAGGTCAGAAGAACGTCTTCTCATAACCGCAGGAAGCGGCGCAGGGCTTGCCGCTGCATTTAATGCTCCTCTTGCAGGTATTGTTTTTTCTCTCGAGGAAATACACAAAAATCTTTCTGTAGAGGTGCTGCTTGCTTCAATGTCCGCCGCCATATGCTCGGATTTTGTATCTGCATATATTTTTGGATTTTCGCCTGTATTTTCGGTAAATCCCGAATATATTCTGCCTCTGAAACATTACTGGCTTATTCTTGTTCTTGGCATCATTCTGGGTATATGCGGCGCACTTTACAACATCGGAATCAGGTATATACAGAAAGCCTACTCGTTTCTTAAATTCACATGGCTTAAAGTGCTTGTTCCCATCGTTTGCACTGCCATTCTGTGTTATACATATCCTTATGTGCTGGGAGGCGGAAGCAGCCTTGTAGACAGTCTTTCGGAAAACAGCTTTACAATATCTGCGCTTTTGATACTGCTTGCAGTAAAGTATGTTTTTTCGATGATAAGCTTCGGTTCCGGAACTCCGGGAGGCATATTCCTGCCTCTGCTGGTACTCGGCTCACTTGTGGGAGCTTTGTTTGCTGAAATATCGGGGTTTGATATGTATTTTGACAATTTCATAATACTCGGTATGGCAGGATATTTCTCTGCAATCGTAAAGTCGCCCGTCACAGGTATAATTCTCATATCTGAGATGACAGGCAGTCTGTCACATCTGCTTTCTCTCACGCTGATATGCCTTGTGTCATATACGGTTTCCGATATTATGAAATCACAGCCTGTATATGAGCAGCTTCTTGACAGCCTGCTTGGAAGCAATTCAAAGAAAAAAAATGCGCACAGCAAAATTATGCTTGAAAGCTGCGTGCAGTTTGGCTCTGTAATGGACGGCAGCAGACTTGAAACACTGGGCGCACCGAAAGGGTGTCTTGTCATAGCTGTAAACCGCAGAGGTGAGGAAATAGTTCCTGACGGAGCTACGATTCTTATGGCTGATGACAATCTGCTGCTGCTTTGCGATGAGGATAAGGTATATGAAACGCAGCTGCTGCTTGCAAGGCTTTGCAGGAGCATAGAAGATCAATAGGAAAGTGAAAGAGGACCCTAAAAAAGAGTCCTCCGCTGATCATAGGTACAGATATCTAATTCCCGTAGCAATTACAGAAAATAATTACTAATAAAAGGAAGAAGAACAACAAACTTGTATCTACACCTTCTCCGCCTAATAGGCCGCAATTATTTGACATTTAATCACCTGCTTTTTGAAAAGTTTAGTATAGCATATGACTGATGTCTTTAATTTGTTACTATAAAAGCACCTGATTTATAGCGCGAAACATTTGCCGCAGGCATCCGGTGAAGGTACATATTCGTTCAGAGTTTTGCAGTGCTGCTGGCACTTGAATCTGTCGATTCCGTTCTCTGAAATTGCTCCGCACGGACAGGCTGCAATGCACTCTGCCGATGGCGCGCCCTCATAAAGCGCCGCTTTTTTGATATCTGCTATCATCTCTTCGTATTCTTCCGGAGTGCGCGTTTTGGGTTTTTCCTCATAAAGCACTTCATCGGTTATAATTCCTGAAAATCTGCCGCCAAAGCCTTTGGCTGTCACAAAGGAGCCTGCGGTTCTGAACTCTCCCATGCCTGCAAGATACGATGCAAGCTTGAAAGACCATTCTTCTGCGGCTTTTTTTTCGTTCCAGTCGATAGGAGTATTCAGGCATGATACCAGTCTGCCTCTGCTCTCAAGGGTATTTCTGATGGCTCTGTTGATTCTCATAATAAGGCCTGTGCCTTTTTTGTAGGCCGTAAGCCACTGCTCGGAAGTAGCCGCCCCGCCTCTGTTGCTCTCTGCTATGTCCTCTCTGTATGGCAGGAAAAACAGCACCAGTGTGTTGCCCGGTCTGTAAATCTCTGCAGGATGTTTGCATATTCCCATTCTGTAGAATGTATCGAATGCCGGATCCTTGGCATCGTGGTAGGCTATCACCGGATCCTGATATGTCCCGATACACCGGTTTTCTGCTTCATACTCATCAATTGCTTTCCTGACATTAGCCTCAATGGCTGCCTTTATTCTTTTTAGTTCGTCTGCCGTATACATAATTCCTCCTCGTCAATCAAACCTGCCAGCTGTTAAGGTATGATTTCTGCTCATCGGTAAGCTCATCTATCTCAACACCCCATGCCGCAAGTTTTCTCCTTGAAACTATATCGTCAATTTCCCCTGAAACATCTATTACTCTGTTTTCCAGCTGTCTGTAGTTATTTTTGATATACATTGCCGAAAGAGCCTGCACCGCAAAGCTCATATCCATAACCTCTGCAGGGTGTCCGTCTGCCGCCGCAATGTTGACAAGCCTGCCCTCCGCAATAACGTTTACGTGTCTGCCGTTTGCAAGCTCATATCCCATTATGTTTTTTCTGGTTTCTTTTTTGCTGACTGCAGCAACTTCAAGTGCAGCCATATCTATTTCGCAGTTGAAATGTCCTGCATTGGTAAGAATTGCTCCTTCTTTCATTGTGAGCATATGCTCTACCGTTATTGTTTTGCAGCAGCCTGTAGCCGATACAAATATATCTCCAAGAGGCGCAGCCTGCTCCATCCGCATAACATCAAATCCGTCCATTCCGGCTTCGATGGCTTTGACCGGGTTGATTTCCGTAACAATAACCTTGGCTCCCAGTGCCTTTGCCCTCATAGCTATGCCTCGCGAACACCAGCCATAGCCTGCAACAACTACGGTTTTGGCCGCAATGATTAGATTGGTGTTGCGCATGATGCTGTCCCATACAGACTGCCCTGTACCGTATCTGTTATCGAACAGGTGCTTGCAGTCGGCGTCGTTTACTGCCACCATAGGGAATTTCAGCACGCCTTCTCTCTCCATGGCCTTTAATCTGATAACGCCTGTGGTGGTTTCCTCGCAGCCTCCCCAGACAAATTCACCCAAATCGGGCCTTTTTTCGTGTATCATACCTACAAGGTCACCGCCGTCATCGATGATGATGTTTGGCTTAACCTCAAGGCAGCTTTCTATATCATCCATATACTGCTGCTCGGATGCTCCGTGATGGGCATAAACTCTAAGTCCTTTCTCTGCAAGAGCTGCTGCAACGTCATCCTGTGTGGACAGCGCATTGCTGCCTGTTACAGACATCTGCGCCCCGCCTGCCGCAAGCACAAGACACAGATATGCCGTCTTGGCTTCAAGGTGCACAGACAGAGAAATTCTGGTGTTTTCAAAGGGTTTTGTCTGCGCAAATTCCTCTTCAAGACCCTTTAGCAGAGGCATATTGTTTCTGACCCATTCAATCTTCTGATGACCTGACGGTGCAAGCGATATGTCGTTTATATCGTACTGTTTCATATTTCCTCCGAAGTTATTGGTTTTGCTGCTTGATTGTGCATACATTATTAATTTTATCACCAAAAAACCGCAAAGACAACGGTTTTTACTTTACTATTTCTTTTGGTTGTTATACAATATTTCTCGTGAGTTCGAAACCATCCTCACTATAAACAAAACTAGGGAGAAATTTTAATGAAAAACAAAACAACTTATCTTACTTATGCTGCGCTCACAGCAGCTCTTTATGTAATCCTGTCACTTGTATCTAATCTGTTCGGTCTTGCAAGCGGCGCTGTGCAGGTCAGAATATCCGAAGCGCTGACTGTGATGCCGGTGTTTACTCCTGCCGCAGTTCCCGGTCTTTTTGCCGGCTGCATTATTTCCAATATTCTTACAGGTTGCGCCCCTTGGGACATAGTGCTTGGAAGTCTTGCAACACTGATTGGAGCTTTGCTTACACGTGCGCTCAAAAAGCACGATATCCTGTGCCTGCTTCCTCCTGTTGCGACAAATACACTGATCCTCCCATGGGTACTCTCATTTGTCTATCATTTCGACGGTTCCATCTGGTATTTTGCTGTTACTATTTTTGCAGGGGAAGTGATTTCCTGCGGCATACTGGGGTATCTTCTGAAAAAAACACTACGCAAATATGACGGAATTATAAGGTGGGAGTAAAAAGCAGAAATATCTATACCGCAGTATTTCCTATATTATAAAAATAAAGGTGCCGGCAGATTCCCTGTTCACACCTTTATTTTCTATACATTTATATTTTTTTACTGCTCCTGCTTGTTCATACAGCAGTTTTTGTATTTTTTGCCCGAACCGCATGGGCAAGGGTCGTTTCTTCCGATTTTTTCTTCGGTTCGTCTGTAGGTCTGAGGTTTTTTGCCCTGATTTCTGTCAGGCACCGCGGTCTGCTGCGGCATATCAGGCGCAGTTTTGGCAGGCGCCGAACCGTCAAATTCCGCTTTGCTTTCTTTGCCTGCACCTATGACGTTTCTTCTTTCGGTTCTTGTCTGCTCGGTTACGTTGTAGCAGAATTTAACCGTCTGCTCCTTGATGTCTCCTATCATCATCTCAAACATTGCAAAGCCCTCCTGCGCATATGCAGCTGCAGGATCCTGCTGTCCGAGACCTCTGAGGCCGATGCCTGTACGAAGCTGATCCATGGCGTCGATATGATCCATCCACTGATTGTCAACGACACGAATAAGAATCATTCTTTCCAGCTCACGCATTTTTTCTTCGCCGATTTCTGCTTCTTTTTCTTCGTACAGTCTGTCAAACTGTGCCATGGCCTGTTCCTTGAGTTCTTCCTCTGTAAGCATATTCTGTTCTTCAGGTGTAAATTCCACAGGCACATATCTGTCACAGATTCTCCTGAGTCCTCTGTTCATCTCATCTATATCCCATTCGCCCGAATGCTTTGACCCTATAACCACAGGGTCTATGACTCCGTATACAAGCTCCTCTGTCATGTTTCTGATATATCCCTTGAGGTTTTCGCCAAGCAGTACTCTGTGACGCTCGCCGTAAATGATTTCACGCTGCTTGTTCATAACGTTGTCATACTGCAGGACATATTTTCTTATGCCGAAGTTCTTGCCCTCGACTTTTTTCTGAGCATTCTCAATGGATCTTGTCAGCATACCCGACTCAATGGCCTCATCCTCTGCAACGCCCATTCTGTCTACTATGGCCTTGGCTCTTTCGCCGCCAAACAGCCTCATCAGATCGTCTTCAAGCGAGATAAAGAACTGTGTACAGCCCGGGTCGCCCTGACGTCCGGAACGGCCTCTCAGCTGATTGTCTATACGTCTTGATTCGTGGCGTTCCGTACCTATGATGCAAAGTCCGCCCAGCTCCCTTACTTTTTCCTGCTCTGCCTTGCGCTGCTCCCTGAAGTCCTCGTGAAGCTCGTGGAAAAGCTTTCTTGCCTCCAGAAGCTCAGGGTCGTCTGTTGTCACAAAGCTTGTTGCAAATGCTATAGTTTCGCTGTCATAGCCTCTCCTTGCCATTTCTCTCTTGGCTTCAAACTCAGGGTTGCCGCCAAGTATGATATCTGTACCTCTGCCGGCCATATTGGTTGCTATCGTAACCATATCGTATCTGCCGGCTTCTGCTACTATCTCAGCTTCCTTGTCGTGCTGTTTTGCGTTCAGCACATTGTGCTTAATGCCTCTTTTTTTGAGCATTTTTGAGATAAGCTCTGATTTTTCGATAGATATGGTACCTACAAGCACAGGCTGCCCCGTAGCGTGAACCTCTGCGATTCTGTCTACTATAGCATGGATTTTGCCTGCCTCAGTACCGTATATGGAATCCTCCATGTCATTACGGATAATCGGCTTGTTCGTAGGAATTATAACTACATCCATGTTGTATATTTCTCTGAATTCCTCTTCCTCTGTCTTGGCCGTACCTGTCATGCCCGCCAGCTTCTGATACATTCTGAAGTAATTCTGAATTGTGATGGTTGCAAGAGTCTTTGACTCCGAACGGACAAGCAGTCCCTCTTTGGCTTCGATTGCCTGATGAAGTCCGTTGCTGTATCTTCTGCCGAACATCAGACGGCCCGTAAATTCGTCTACTATTACGATTTCACCATCCTTGACGATATAGTCTATATCTCTGTGCATCAGGTTTCTTGCTCTCAGCGCAGCATTGACATGATGGTTTATCTCCATGTTTTCGGGATCCGAGAAGTTGTCAAGCTTGAAATAGTTTTCGCATTTGGCAACACCTGTTTCGGTGAGGGCAACGGTTTTGTCTTTTTCTTCGATTGTAAAGTCTGTTTCGTTTACCAGAGTCTTAGCAAATCTGTCTGCAACATCATACATATCTGTGGATTTTGCGCCCTGTCCGGATATGATAAGCGGAGTTCTGGCTTCATCTATAAGGATGGAGTCAACCTCGTCTATGATGGCATAGTTAAGAGGTCTCTGCATCATTTCCTCTTTGTATATGACCATGTTGTCACGAAGGTAATCAAAACCGAATTCGTTGTTGGTGCCGTATGTGATGTCAGCCATATAGGCGTCTTTTCTCTGTTTTTGTGTAATGCCGTGAATTACGCAGCCCACGCTCATGCCGAGAAAGGTATAAAGCTTGCCCATCCACTCCATATCACGCTTTGCAAGGTAGTCGTTTACTGTTACAACATGAACACCCTTACCGTCAAGTGCGTTCAGGTATGCCGCAAGCGTTGCAACCAGAGTTTTACCTTCACCTGTTTTCATTTCTGAAATTCTGCCCTCATGCAGTACAACGCCGCCTATGAGCTGAACTCTGAAATGCTTCATTCCAAGGCTTCTCCATGCGCCCTCTCTGCATACCGCAAAGGCTTCCGGCAGCAGGTCGTCCAGCGTCTCGCCGTCTGCGATTCTCTGTCTGAATTCATCAGTCTTACCTCTCAGCTCCTCATTTGAAAGCGCCTGCATCTGCTCGTCTAAGGCCTCCACCTTATCAACGATTTTGCTTATGCGCTTAACTTCTTTTTCGTTAAGATCACCGAAGATCTTCTCCATAAATCCCATAATAGTCTAGTTTCCTTTCTTAGTATATCCATTCTCTGTTCTCTCCAAAGGCTCCACCTTCAGATTTACTTCCAGAGCTTTTCTTTCATCTGCCTTGGTAACTCTCACCCTGAACAGTTTTTTCTCACTTCTGTACTCAAAACAGTCTCCTGTTTCGGGGAGCTTGTCAAGCTCCAGCGCAACCCAGCCGTTGACCGTAACCGGATCTATATAATCACCGACATCAAAAAAGTCAAACAGTTTTTCGACATTGGCGCTGCCCTTGACTCTGTAGCTGCCGTCATAAAGCGGTATTATTTCCTGAGAAATAACGGTGTCATGCTCGTCATAAATCTCGCCGACAAGCTCCTCTAATATATCCTCAAGGGTGACTATTCCGGCAAGTCCGCCGTATTCGTCTATTACCACCGCCATATGGGTCTTGGTGGTCTGCATTTTTTTGAGGATAACAGGAAGCTTCATGGTCTCCGGAATAAATACCACCGGCGCCACATATTCTCTGATGTCTGCGCTTGTGCCGTATATATAGTTATGAAAGTCTTTCTGATTAAGTACGCCAAGTATATTGTCTATATCGTCATCATATACCGGAATTCTGGAAAATCCCGAATCTCTGAATATTTTAAGTATGTCGTCCTTGCAGGTGTCAACTTCAATCGCTGCAACATCCACTCTGGGCGTAAGTATATCCCATGCTTCAAGTCCGTTGAATTCTATGGCATTCTGTATAAGCTCGCTTCTCTCCTCGTCAAGACCGCCTTCGGTTTCGGCTTCTTCGACCATTGTAAGCAGCTCCTCCTCTGTAATGCCCTGCTCCGCATCCATTTTGAAAGCTTTTGCGACAAATTTTTTCCATGCGCTGAAAATATAATTCAACGGTGTAAACACTATCATAACAACTCTGATGCTGCCGCCGAAGCCCTTTGATATTTTTTCGGGGATTTCTTTTGCAAGGCTTTTGGGTGTTATCTCACCGAAAACGAGAATAAGCACTGTGGTTACAACAGTTGCAATCGTAGGCCCCAGCGAGCCGTAAAGCTCGACAAACATCAGGGTGGCTATAACCGTTATAAGGATGTTTACAAGATTGTTTCCGATCAGTATTGTTGACAGCAGGCTGTCATATCTGTCCGACAGCTCAAGCACACGCTCCGCACGTTTGTCGCCGTTTGCCGCAAGGTTTTTGATTCTGATGCGGTTTACGGATGTGAATGCTGTCTCTGTCGCCGAAAAATATGCCGAAAACATAATGAGAATTATTATAGCTATACTATAGCCTATTATATGACTTTCCATTTTGTCAGATTGATACCTCCTCGTACACTCATTTTACACTCTAATTGTGTCAGTTATATGTAGTTTCAGAGAAACTGCCAATACCCTAATATGCAGTATACCGCAAAATCCTCAAAAAGAAAAGAGGCGGGAGCGCAACTCAAACAAAAGTTGCAGTCCCCGCCCGTCATTTTACTGCTATTTTATCGGCACATAGCCTGCAGCCTCCACTGCCTGCTGGCCCTTGGCACTCAGCACCCAGTCTATGAAATCATCTGCTGCTTCAGACTCGTTATCTGCAATAACAAATGAGAAGTTTCTGACCAGCTTGTAGTTTTCGGCTCCGACGCTTTCGGCATTGATTTTAACCTCGTCCACTGCCAGATCCTTTACGGTCCTGTCAAGAGCCGTCATGGAGATATAGCCTATGCCGTTCCTGTCTCCCGCAACAGCTTTTTTGACTTCATCGGAGGAATTGTATATGGTGGCTCTGTCCGTAAGCTTTTTTTCTCCGGTGGTGTCAAATATCGAGTTAAGTCCTAGGAGGTTCAGGAATTCGTTCCTTGTTCCGGAGGATTCCTCTCTGCTGTAAACGTTTATTTCGGTGTTTTCACCTCCCACATCGCTCCAGTTTATAATCTGTCCCGAAAAGATCTTTTTGGCCTGTGAAACCGTAAGGTTCTCTATATTGTTCTTTTTGTTTGCTATAACGGCAATGCCGTCCATTGCAAATACCTCCACATCGTCAACAAGCGATTTCTCCTCATTTGTAACGGCTCTGGATATAAGCCCTATATCTGCCCCGCCTGAACGTACGGCATCAATTGCGCTTCCCGAGTCCTCCTCCGTAATCGTGAATTTCAGTTCCGGATATTTATCCCCGTATTCCTCTTTGAACTCTCTGCTCAGGGTTTTGACAAGCCCTGCCGCGGATGATGAGCCTGTAATCACAATACTGTCGGTACCCGCAGCTCCTGTATCGCCTTTGTTTTCGTCATTGTCGCCGCAGGCAACAGATGCCATGGCAATCGCCGAAATAAGACAAAAGGCAAAGATTCTCTTTAATATGTTTTTCATAAACAAACTCCTCTCGCTTTTTGTCTTTATTATTGCCCCGCTGCGGACAAAAAATACAAAAGACACCCTAAGGCATCTTTTTGCAGTTCTGTTTTGCTGTATATTCTATATTCACATAAGGCTCTCGCGCACTGTCCTGAAGCGATATAATGATTCGGTCACTGTCTGTTTTGTATATTACAGGCAGGATGCTGTCACCGAATCTTGCCGGATGCTTATATGCAATCCGGCATCCGGACACCCTGAAATCCTCCGGCAGATAGTCTTCTGCAATATCCAGATATCTTGCATTGTTCACATGGCCGTTGACATCTATCTGATACCTGTGAACAGGGGTTTCATCAAGAATCTGAGGCTCTATATCATTAGGCAGAGATATTTTTCTCGGCAGGTATTCCATCCCCTCATATTTTTGACCCAGCGGATATACGGCAAGCAGATCCTTTGGCATTGCCTCAGGTTTGCCTGTTACCCTGTTTACATTTGCGCCGCCGCCGTAGCAGGCTATAAGGATATTGCCGTCCTCATCATACATCAGTGTATTTCGCATACCATATGTGCCTTTCATCTGAAACACTTCCGTACCGATTATCACCTTTTGTCCGTATCTGACCTCTCTGACAAAGTCCATCTGTCTGAAAAGAAGAAATGTCACCGCATTGCATCTTCTGTAAAATTCCTGTGTTACCGGGCAGCTGTCAAGCTGAAAGCCGCAGCAGTCCTGAAACAGATCAACAGCCGCGCCGATTCGTATGTTCCCGTCTGCGCCTATATGGCTGCTGCCTATGGTTCTCTCTATTGTGTACATATTGCACCTCCCCTGCAAAACCCTCT
>CAVDMD010000053.1:0-15684 GCA_963609975.1 bacterium
CCTTGCTGCAGTTAATTTATCACCACAGTTATAAGTATGTTGTCTAAATTCTCTCCCTCGGTATCATACGGCTTATCAAGAGCCACCTCTTTTACCAGCGATACATCCTCACTGTTTGAAACAGGATACAGTCGTACAGGCTGCTCACCGGATTTGTTTTTAAGGGAATAAAAACCGTAACCTGACAGGGATCCTTTGAAGCCGTCAACCGTAAAATCATATGATGAAATAACAGTGCTGTCATATGCTGCAGATGTCCCGTCAGCTGATTTTGTATATGTATTATCCGTCAGCTCAGCTGTTATCCTGTCACCTTCGCTTTCAAGCTTAACATCATTGTAATGCCCCGGCTCCGGCTGACACGGAAAGCTTGCAATAAGCTCCCATAAATGATCCTCGGTATCAGAATGATACACATTAAAAACAACATCATCGCTCTTAACACTGTTCAAATCATAGCCGAGATTCTTATCATACTCCAGCTCACCTGCAGAGCAGCCTGTGCACATAATTATAGAAACAGCAGCAGCGATTGCTGTTATAATGTATTTTTTCATATTCATCTCCTTTTTAATTGCCTGTTTCCTAAAGATTATATCACCTATTCACACACATTAAAAGCAAAAAGAGCAGAACCTGATCTGCTCTTTTTAGAATATACATTGCCTATTTATATGTTTCAAATACAAACTGAACGATTGTGCAGAGCTTAGGTTCAGGAAGTACGTCTATTGAGCTTGGGAACTCAGGGTTTTCAGGAAGGTCGATGTACTTGAAGTTTCTTACTTCAACCTCGATCTTGTCTCCGGCAACCTTGTTGATTCTTGCATGATATTCAAGATAGTCACCTGCGAAGCAAGGCTCATATAATCTTACCTTGTTTACTGCAGTTACATGTCCCATGTTGCCGAATTCTCTGGCCATAAGTCTCTTAGCTGTATCTTCCATAAGAGTGATGTTTCTTGCTCCGTTTACAACGCCGCCGAGATAGAAAACGTCTCTGTCTGACATTCTGTATCTGAAAGTGATGTCTTCAGGGTGAGCAGGGTCAAAAGCAGCTCCCGGGAAGTCCTCGTTGTCAGCCCATGGCTCTGCAACTGTTCCGTCAGGCTGTTCGCCTCTCTGGAGATGCTTTTTAACAACAAGTCTGACATTGCCCTCTGTGCAGAGCACCGGTTCATCAAACCATACCATATCAGCAGTCTTAGGGTTTGCAACTCCGGCTCTTGATGCAGGTGTTGCAAGCTTGAACACTTCAATGTGGCAGTCTCTTGATGTGTTGCCGATTTTAGTAAGAGTAGCCTTGTATTCCATCATATCGCCTACATATACATCTTCGTAGCACTGTACGCCTGTATAGCCAAGGCAAAGTGATTCGTCACCATCCACTAAAATCATTTCTTCTGTTTCAACGTCGCCGATGAAGTCAAACTGTCTTCCTACAGGAACTATGCCGTCAGGATTGTTTGCATCTGCAGTTGTCATATTGTAGCTTAAATATGATACTTTTCTCATAATAATGCCTCCTTATATATTTACACCATATTATGAATCTAAGCAATAACGCCTTCTTCTCTAAGCTGTTTTTCTTCTTCTTCAGTAAGTCCGAAGATTTCTCTGTTGTGCTGTCCCTTGAGAGGTGCAGCAAATTCAACTTTACCCGGAGTTTCTGATAATTTGATTACGCAGCCCTGGAAGTACTGGTCTCCGGCTGTAGGGTGTTCGCAGTGAACCATCATTTCTCTTGCCTGAGTCTGAGGGTGCTCGATGATTTCCTTGACATTCATTACAGGTCCGCAAGGTATGCCCGCTTCGTCCATAATAAGTTCAAGCTCTTTTTTGGTGTAGTTACCGCAGTAATCTTCGATTGCTCCTCTTAAATCAGGAATGTAGTTCGTCTGTCTTAAATCGTTGGTTGCAAATCTAGGATCTTCAAGCAGATCTTTTCTGTCCATTGTGTTACAGAACTTCTCAAACAGTCTGTCGTTTCCAACGCCTATAGCTACGAAACCGTCTTTGCATTTGTATACGTCAAACGGTGAAATTGAAGGGTCGATGTTGCCGTTTCTTTCAGGAATTTCTCCGCCTACAGTGTAGTTTACGATAGCGTTTTCGAGGATGCTGAATATAACATCCATCATAGCTACGTCAACCTGCTGGCCGATTCCTGTTTTTTCACGATAGTAAAGTGCCATCATAACACCTACTGCAAGGTAAATACCTGCAACATGATCGCCTACTGAAGGACCTACCTTTACAGGGTCGTCATCCTTGAAGCCTGTAAGATAGAGTATGCCTCCCATTGCCTGTGATACTACATCGTAGCACGGTCTGTGAGAGATAGGTCCGTACTGACCAAAGCCTGAACCTGATGCATAGATGATGTTGGGATTGATTTTTTTGATTGTTTCATAATCAATCTTGAGTTTTTTGGTAACTCCGCCTTTGTAGTTTTCTACAAGAACGTCTGCATCTTTTACAAGATCGTAGAACATCTGTCTGCCTTTTTCTGTTTTAAGGTTAAGAGTTGTACTCTTCTTGTTACGGTTAACAGAAGTGAAGAATGCACTCTCTCCCGATTTTTCATCAAAAGGTCCCCATTCACGACACTGGTCGCCTACAAGCGGCTCTACTTTAATTACATCTGCACCGTAATCAGCAAGGAACATTGTGCAAAACGGTCCGTTAAGCGCTGATGACAGGTCTACTACTTTTAATCCTTCAAATAACTTTTTCACAGTTCTAAAATTCCTTTCCGTTTAACTTGTTTTTAATTTATTTGGCTTCTTTTGCCTCTTTGATAGCCTCAATCATAAGCGGAACCACCTTGAACAGATCTCCGTTGATACCGTAGTCTGCAATTTCAAATATAGGGGCTGTTGCGTCTTTGTTAACCGCAATTATAAGTTCTGATTCCTGCATACCGGCCTTGTGCTGGATAGCTCCTGAAATACCTAATGCGACATATACTTTAGGATGAACGGTCTTGCCTGTCTGTCCTACCTGGTGGTCTGCCGAAAGCCATCCGGAGTCGATAACTGCTCTTGAGCCGCCTACAACGCCGCCGCCGAATGCTTCAACAAGCTCTTCTGCAAGCCTGATACCGCCTTCAACATCCTTGCTGATACCTCTGCCGACTGATACGATAATATCAGCGCCGATAAGGTCAACAATTTTCTTTGTTGCTTTAACTACTTCCTCCACCTTGGTTCTTAAATCTGCTTCTGTTAATGTTACAGGGTATGATTCAACAACACACGCGTCAGCTCTGGCCTGATCGAAAGGAGCTTTTTTCATAACGCCCGGACGAACTGTTGACATACAAGGGCGGAATCTAGGGCAGATGATTGTTGCCATAAGGTGTCCGCCGAATGCAGGTCTTGTCATCTTGAGATTAACGTCTTCCATATTGAATTTCTTGCTTGCAATATCTAATGTTGAAGCTTTTTCGAGGAATTCAACATAGTTGTCCATGTCGATGTCAAGGTGTGTGCAGTCTGCTGTAAGACCTGTGCATAATCTTGCCGCACATCTTGGGGCAAGGTCACGGCCGTAGTTGGTTGCACCGAATAATACAACTTCAGGTTTTTTGTCCATGCAGATGTCGCATAAAACCTTTGCGTAAGCGTCTGTAGTATATACTTCCAAAGCAGGATCTTCGCATACATAAATCTTGTCTGCTCCGTATCCTCCTAATTCTTTGGCTAAATGTTTTACGTTGTGTCCGATAAGAACACCTACCAACTGTGAGCCTCTTTCGTCAGCAAGTTTTCTTGCTTCTGAGATAAGCTCAAAATCAGTATTCATTAATTTACCTTCTCTCTGCTCGCAGAATACCCATATATCCTTGAAAGCAGCTAAATCTGTACTGTTAAAAGCCATGACCTACCTCCTATATAACATGTTTATCTAATAACTTGGCAGCAAGTGTTGCTGCAGTGTCTTTGTTTGCACCCTCCAGCATTTCGCCAACGCCCTTCTGAGGCGGAGTGAATGATGTGAAGATGTTTGTAGGTGAACCTTTAAGACCTATCTTGTCAAGCTCGATAAGAGGTTCATCCTTGAGTGCTTCAAAATCAAGAATTGTAAGCGGTTTGCTGTAGCATTCCATGATTCCGTTTAATGTCATATATCTAGGGTTCATGTCCTGGTCATTGATGCAGGTGATAAGACAAGGCGTCTGTGTTGAAATCATCATATAACCGTCTTCTAACATTCTCTTTACGAGTACCTTTGAACCTTCTTTTTTGATCTCGGCAGCGTATGAAATCTGAGGGAGATTTAATTTTTCTGCAATCTGAGGTCCTACCTGCGCAGTATCTCCGTCTATAGCCTGTCTGCCTGAAAGGATCATATCGTCCTTGCCGATACCTGTGTGAGTAATGGCCGCTGATATAATCTGTGATGTTGCGAATGTATCTGATCCGCCGAATTCTCTTGCTGAAATAAGGATGGCATCGTCAGCTCCCATTGCAAGAAGTTCTCTTAACATTCCCTCTGCAGGAGGAGGTCCCATTGTAACTGCTGTTACCTGACAGCCTGTTGCATCCTTTAATAACAGTGCCTGTTCCATTGCAGCAAGGTCATCAGGGTTGATGATAGTCTGCATTGAGCCACGATTCAAAGTTCCGTCCGGATTAACTGCAACTGTACCGGATGTATCCGGAACCTGTTTTACACAAACATAAATTCTCATATGATACTCCTCCTATTTACCGCTTAATACTGCTCTTGAAATAACTACTTTGTGGATTTCTGAAGTACCTTCGTAGATTTCAGTAATCTTGGCATCTCTGTACATACGTTCAAGAGGATAGTCCTTCATGTATCCGTATCCGCCGTGAATCTGAAGTGCAAGGTTTGTTACAAAACGAGCGTTTTCTGCTGCGTTTAATTTGCACATTGCAGCTTCTTTTGTGAAAGGCTGCTTGTTGTCTGCAAGATATGCAGCGTAGTAAACAAGTGTCTTGGCAGCCTCTGTCTTGGTGGCCATATCTGCAAGATACCACTGGATACCCTGAAGGTTTGCAATAGGTTTGCCGAACTGTTCACGTTCGTGAGCGTATTTAACAGCAAGGTCAAGAGCGCCTTCAGCACAGCCTATACCCTGAGCTCCGACACCGATTCTTGCTCCGTCAAGAGCCATCATTGCGATTTTGAAGCCTTTGCCCGGCTTGCCGAGTATGTTCTTTGCAGGAACTCTGCAGTCTTCAAATACAAGCTCTGCTGTTTCGGAACCGCAAAGACCCATTTTGTTTTCGATTTTGCCTACCGAGAAGCCCGGATAGCTGCTCTCAACTATGAATGCAGTCATGCCTTTGGTTCCCTTTGAAGGCTCTGTAAGTGCAAATATTACAAGAACGCCTGCGCGGCTGCCGCCTGTAATGAAGCACTTGGTGCCGTTGAGTATATATTCGTCTGTCGCTTCGTCATAAACTGCTGTAGTCTTAACGCCTGCAGCGTCTGAACCCGCATTTGGCTCTGTCAGTGCGAATGCACCTAAAACTCCGCCCTTAGTGAGCATAGGGAGATATTTCTGTTTCTGTTCTTCTGTTCCGTGCGCAACTATTGCGTGAGGAGCAATAAGATGAATTGAAAGGCACGCAGCTGATGTCATGCATTTCTTGGCAAATTCTGATACAGCGATAACCTTTTCAAGTGCACCGCCGCCGCAGCCGCCGTATTCTTTTGGAACACCTATCCCGGTGAAGCCGACTTTGGCCATTTTGGCAAAGTTTTCTACCGGAAAAGTATGTTCTTCGTCGACCTGTGCTGCAACAGGCTCTAGTTCCTGCTCAGCAAACTGGGCCGCTAACTTTTTAAGCATTTTTTGTTCTTTAGTTAACGAAAAATCCATATTTTTCACCTCTCTTAAATATATGTTATAAAATTTAAAACTAAGTAATGAAATTGTTAAAAAAATATCTTAATTTTCTTAACCTTCGCACATATCAGATAACCGATACCGTCATATCCGATACTCTATTATTCCCTGTTAAAAACAATCTATGCTGTCGCTTAGATGCCTCAAATTGCACTGTTTTGGCGTCTGTCCCGCCGTCGCCGGCAATTTAATGCAATATTTGCCGGTCTCCGAACTCTGCCTGATACCGGACTGGTGAAAAGAAATGTAACCGGTATCAATTGTTAAAAATTTATTCGATTCGATTATACCACCTTAATACAAAAAGTAAAGACATTATGACAGTTTTCATAATGTATACATAATACCTTATACTTGTTCATGTTTTGCACAAAAAAATCAGCCGGTAAAAGCTGATTTTTGCATAAACTATTCCAATTCTTCTTTCATTCGCGCCTCGCGCTGCTCAATCGTCATGTCCGCATCAGGAAGCGAATTATAAAGTGGCGCGTCACCCACATGACCTGCATAAGGCATAGGGAAATTAAACAGCTTGTACTGCCTCATAAGCTGCTCTGTAAGGCACGTGCCGTATCTTCTTGAATCCGATATTCTGTTAAGGTCAAGTGAAACCGTAAGCGCCGTAGGGCTGCTGCCCGCTTCATATATGCAGGTTCCGTCAGGCCCTGCAATGACAGAATGACCGTATGCATATCCGTCAAGCCATGCTCCGGCCATATTTACTGAAATGAAATACGCCTGATTTTCAAAGGCTCTTGTATACGGTATCGATCTGCACACACTGTAAAGCCCCTCAGGGTCTATCGCAGGTCTTATCAGCACCTCTGCCCCCATAAGGGCAAGGTTTCTTGATATTTCGGGGAAACACCAGTCGTGGCAGTTAAGCACTCCTATGACTGTCTTTTTTTCTTTGATTTCAAAGGTCACATATTCATTTCCCGGCGTGAAGTTGCCCTCTACAGGTGTATAAGGACACATTTTTCTGTATACACTGATAAGCTCACCCTGCGGGTTGAATATCGGAACCGAGTTGTAAAGTTTTTTGCTGCCGTCCTCAAATCTCTGAACCTCAAGCATACTGCCGGCCATAAGATATATTCCGTGCTTTTTGGCAAGCTCTCCGAGTATGTCCGTAACACGACCCGGAATTGTATCTCCCGATCTTTCGCCCTGCCATCTCAGCCCTATATTCATTTCGGGGCCTACGATGATGTCAGGTCTGTTCATGCCTGTCATCAGATTGTTTACGCCTGTTTCTATTCGTTTGAGGCTCTCATCGAAGCTGCTGTCTTTAGATTCGCTCTGCAGTATTCCAACATTAAGATATCTGCCCATTGTTCCTCCTGATTATTTTGGGTTATAAAAAAAGAGGAAATATACGGAATTAAAATTCCTATTTCCATATATCGCACACAAGGTGCGATAACATTAAAGGTGCTTTCTTTGAAACATACGGAAATATCTACAAACCGATATTACCTATGTTATAAAAAAAGAGGAAATATACGGAATTAAAATTCCTATTTCCATATATCGCACACAAGGTGCGATAACATTAAAGGTGCTTTCTTTGAAACATACGGAAATATCTACAAACCGATATTCCCTATGTTATAAAAACATCTGCCACATTGCTGTGGCAGATGAATAGCTTCTAAGATTTACTGAGCTGCTTTGTATTTTGTAAGAGCGTCAATAAGTTTAGGTATGATAACCTTAACATCGCCAACGATTCCAAGGTCTGCTACGTCAAATATAGCTGCTGTATCGTTTTTGTTGATAGCGATTACGCATTCTGAGTTTTCCATACCTGCGATGTGCTGGATTGCTCCTGAAATACCGCAAGCCATGTAAAGTTCAGGTCTTACTGTCTTACCGGTCTGTCCAACCTGTCTTGCTTTTTCGATCCATCCTGCATCAACATTTGCTCTTGATGATGAGATTTCTCCGCCAAGCAAGTCAGCAACCTTCTGTAATTCTTTGTAGAAATCAGCTGATCCGATTCCTCTTCCGCCTGATACGAGAACTTTTGCATCTGTAATATCTACAGCCTTGTGAGTCTGCTTGATTACTTCTTTGATTGTTACGTTCATATCATCATCTGTGAAATCAACTTTGAATTCTTCTATTGTTCCCTGCTTGCCTGTCTGCGGAGCGATTTTTTTCATTACTCCGGGTCTTACTGTTGCCATCTGCGGTCTGTAGTCAGCGCATCTGATTGTTGCCATTACGTTACCGCCGAATGCAGGTCTTGTCATCTTCAGTGTCACATCGTCCATACCGAGTTTCTTTTCGATTGAATCTGTATCAGCTGTTGATGTAGCCTTTAAGAATTCGAAGTATTTGTTCATGTCGATATCAAGGTGAGTGCAGTCAGCTGTTAAGCCTGTGTGTACTCTTGCAGCTACTCTTGGTGCGATGTCTCTGCCGATTGATGTGGCTCCGAATAATACGATGTTAGGATCGTATTTTTTAATCATTGCTGTTATTGCTTTAGTATATGGTTCTGTAACATATTCTTTAAGCATTGGATTGTCGATTACGATAACTCCGTCAGCACCTGCTTCGATCAGGGACTGAGCCTTATCCTTTATCTGGTCTCCCAGTACAACCGCATAAACCTTTTCTCCAAGGTCTGCAGCCAATATTGTTGCTTCGCCAAGCAGTTCAAGAGTGACTTTAGCGATTTCGCCATCTCTCTGTTCCGCGATTACATATAAATCTTTGCTCATTTTAACAAAACTCCTTCCCCATTAAATTATGTGTCTTTCTTCCATCTTTGCGATGATGGCAGCTACTGCTTCATCTGCGCTAACCTCAAGCTTAGTTCCAGCACCCTTAGCCATTTTACCAAATGATGTTACAACCTTTGTCGGAGATCCGTTTAATCCGATGAAATCTGGGTTTAAGTCGTTTTTAAGATCGTCAAAGCCTAATACTTTGATTTCTTTTTCGTAAGCATCGATGATTCCTCCGGCATGCATATATCTTGGCTCTGCCAGTTCCTGAAGAGCTGTTAACAGGCATGGAAGTTTAACGTCGATAATGTGATATCTGTCTTCGTACTGTCTTTTAACTGTTACTACATCACCTGCAATGTCCACTTCTTCTGCATATGATACCTGTGGAATTCCAAGGTTTTCGGCAATCTGAGGTCCTACCTGTGCAGTATCTCCGTCGATAGCCTGTCTGCCTGTGATTACAAGGTCATATCCGATCTTCTTGAGTGCTGTTGAAATGATGATTGCTGTTGCGCATGTATCTGATCCGCCGAATTCTCTTGCTGATAACAGATATGCATCGTCACAGCCCATTGCCAGTGCTTCTCTTAATGCCACGTCAGCCTGTGGAGGTCCCATGCATACTACTGTTACAGTACCGCCGACTTTTTCTCTTAACTGCAGTGCAGCTTCGATACCTGATTTGTCGTCGTGGTTGATGATGCTAGGCACACCGTCTCTGATTAATCTATTTGTTTTAGGATCCAGTTTTACTTCGTTTGTGTCCGGAACCTGCTTTATGCATACTACTATTTTCATTTTGTATAATCTCCTTTCACACTACTACTTTACTTTCATTGATCCTGAAATTACCATCTTCATTACTTCTGATGTTCCTTCATAGATTTCTGTAATCTTAGCGTCTCTTAATGCTCTCTCTACCGGATATTCTCTGCAGTATCCGTATCCGCCCATTAACTGAACAGCTTCTCTGCATACCTGGTTAGCTACATCTGATGCGAATAATTTAGCCATAGCTGCTGCAGGGCCGTAGTTTTCGCCGGCATCCTTAACGCATGCTGCTCTCCATGTAAGAAGTCTTGCCGCGTCAATCTTAGTCTGCATATCTGCAAGCTTGAACTGAGTTGTCTGGAATGCTGAAATAGGTCTTCCGAACTGTTTTCTTTCTTTAACGTAAGCCATAGCTTCGTTTAATGCTCCCTGTGCAAGACCAACTGCCTGTGCAGCGATACCGATACGTCCGCCGTCAAGAGCCTTCATTGCGATCTTGAAGCCCTGTCCTTCTTTGCCGAGTCTGTTAGCTGCAGGAACTCTTACGTTTTCGTATGATACTTCGCAGTTTGATGCTGCTCTGATACCCATTCTCTTGATGTTTTCGCTTACTGTTACTCCCGGTGAGTGTAAGTCAACGATAAATGCCGAGATGCCTTTTGTTCCTAATTTTTTGTCTGTTAATGCGAATACGATGCAGGTATCTGCAAAGCCTGAGTTTGTTGTGAATATCTTGCCGCCGTTGATAATATATTCATCAGTTGCTTCATCATAAACAGCCTGTGTCTGCTGTCCTGCCGCATCTGAACCTGCGTTTGGCTCTGTTAAACCGTAGCAGCCTGTTTTTGAACCGTCGATTAACGGTCTTAAGTATTTCTGTTTCTGTTCTTCAGTACCGAATGAATCGATGCATGAGCAGCAAAGTGAAGTGTGTACTGAAATTGTAATTCCTGTACTTCCGTCTACCTTGGATACTTCTTCCATACATAATGCATAGCTTAAATAATCTCCGCCAACTCCGCCATATTCTTTGGAATAAGGGATACCCATAAGTCCATATTTGTGCATTTTTGCAAGAAGCTCAAGATTATAAACTTCTGTTTCATCCATTTCTTCTGCTAATGGTTTAACTTCGTTTTCTGCAAATCTGCGATACATTTCCTGCTGAAGCAAATGTGTCTTTGATAATTTGAAATCCATCATTTTCCTCCTAAGTATTAATCGTTTCCTAATTATCTATATTATCCACTATTCTCTGTATAGTCAAGTACAAAAAACAAAAGATAAAAAGAATATTGCATACAATCACTGTAAAAAATACACTGAATGCACTGCGTTTCTAACTAATAAAACAATGAAAATGCAGAAACTCTACATTTTCATTGTATAGTCCTTGTTATATAATACTGTAATTGTCTAAATTACCTGTAATCTGTTAGTCAGCAAAAAGCTTTTTAGGATCCGGTAATTCGATATCCAGAGGATATACAGCCTTTGATACGTTGATAAGGTGGATATAGTCAACGTTGCCTGCAAGGATGTTGTTGCCCCAGCTTCCGCATCCTTCTGATACAGCAGGTGATAAGTTGTTTGTTGAAGGTCCCCATGCATCAGGTGTAGGCTGGTTGATAAGTACACGAGCTACAGGAATTCTCTCTGCATAGTACTTGATGTGGTCTTCGTTGTTTGAGAAGATACCTGCAGTATGTCCGATTCCGCCTGATTCTTCCATGTTCTTGATTGCAAGGTCAACGCCTTCTTCGAACTTGTCATAGCTCTTGAGAACTACTACAGGTCCCATGATTTCCTTGTTAAGAACGTCAGCTTTGCCAACCTGGTCAAGCTTTAATCCGATAACCTTAGTTCCCTTAGGAAGGTTGATTCCTGCAGCGTCTGCGATTACGTCAGTGTCTTTACCAACTAAACCAGGGTTTGATTTTCCGTCGATGAATAATACGTCACGGAATTTAGCGATGTCAGCAGCATCTTCAAATACTGCAACGCCTTCCTTCTTTAACTCTGCGAAGAAGTCAGCTTCTTTCTTTGCAGGGTACAGAAGAAGGTTGTCGCCGTCGCAAAGGATACCGTTATCACTTGAGATAGCTATTACTGATAATTTTGCAGCTTCGTTTAAGTCGAAGTCATCGTCAAGGATTGCAGGAGGGTTTCCAGGGCCAACGCCGTATGCAGGAGTACCTGATTCATAAGCAGCCTTTGTTAATCCGGATGAACCTGTTGCAACGATAAGGTCGCATGCAGCCATTAAGTCAGCTGAAAGATCGATTGTAGGTTCTTCGATAATCTGAACGAGGTCTGCAGGAGCTCCGCAGGCTTCGATAGCCTGTCTGATCAGGTTAACTGTTTCTGTTGAAGTCTTCTTTGCTCTTGGTGCAGGGCAGAAGATGATAGCGTTCTTGCCTTTAAGTGCGTGCATAACGTTGCCTAAAGGAGTTACTGTAGGGTTAGTTGCAGGAGTGATACCGGCGATAACGCCAACAGGGTGAGCTATTTCAATAAGTCCTAATTTAGGATCTTCGTTAATGATTCCAACTGATTTCTTGTCTTTTAAGTAATCCCAGAAAGCTGTAGGTGTGTCAGTGTTCTTGCCGATTTTGTCCTGAACGCTTCCAAGACCTGTTTCTTTTACTGCCATTTCAGCAAGTGCTTCTGCGTTTTTGTAGATAATCTTGGCACTTTCGTATACCAGCTTGTCCACCTGTTCCTGAGTGTAGTTTTCAATCTGAGCTAAAGCTTTACGCGCTTTTTCGACTCTTTCCTGATTTGTCATGTTAATTTCTCCTTTTCTAATATTAACAATACCTGAAGTTCAACCATATAGTACGTATATTTCCCATTACTGGTTGATAAACAATAATAATACGGCTCATGCCGCTTTGCATATCGTGTATTCTCCCACTCACTTAACAGACTGTATTCCCCGCACTGCAGCTTTCTCTATCACCACCCTTCCTGTAACACCTTTACCGTTTTGGGCTATTACATCATATCTTTCAAAGAAAGCCAGATAAATATTATTTATTTATATGCGGTATTAACCTGTTTCTTGATGATAAAACTCTCTACTGAGCCGCTGCATATGATAAAAAACATAAAACAGCAAATCAGTCGGGAGTACGCAGTATATAAGCAAGTCACATACTGCAATACACAATCGACAGAAACAGTATATCACGCCGAAAATCAAATTTCTATAGTTTTGATAAAAAATATACATTCATAAATCTAATTAACAACATTCTACAGCATTATGGAGCAAGATAGTGAAATAGGCTCCCTGTTCTTCACATTTTTTTAACACTTTTGCGCCGGATATCCGGCGTCATCCCAGCTTCTTTATTTCTTTCTGCATCCTGCCTATTATCTTTTTTTCGAGTCTTGATATATATGACTGAGATATTCCTATTTCATCGGCAACCTCCTTTTGCGTCATCTCCTGTCCGTTTACAAGCCCGAAGCGCATCTCCATTATAATTTTTTCACGCGGCGAGAGTTTTTTCATAACATAGCTGAGCAGACTGTAATTGACTTCCTCTTCTATGTGATGGTACACCTCATCGTTTTCGGTGCCCAGTATATCCGAAAGTAAAAGCTCGTTGCCGTCCCAGTCTATATTAAGCGGCTCATCAAAGGAAACCTCGTTTTTAATCCTGTTATTTCTTCGAAGATACATAAGTATTTCGTTTTCTATGCACCTTGAGGCATATGTGGCCAGCTTTATATTCTTATCACTTTTGAACGTGTTTACGGCTTTTATGAGACCTATGGTGCCTATCGATATGAGATCCTCGACATTGACACCTGCATTTTCAAATTTTCTGGCTATGTAGACAACCAGCCTCAGATTGTGCTCAATAAGTATATTCCTTGCCTGCAGGCTGCCCGCCGTAAATTCTTCAATTATCTTTTTTTCCTCCTCCTGCGAAAGAGGCGGCGGCAGCACATCGTTTCCCCCGATATAAAAGACACTGCCTCCGATTGCCTCCAGAATTCTAATTATAAGTTTTCTTATCATTTTGCTGCCCCTCCATCATTTCATAATTAAGCAGAACCTCATAGTCCCCCTCAAATTTTCTGTCACTGACTGCAATTACAGCCCTTTTGCTTTTAACTGTTCCCGCCGTAATCTCATCTACTCTGTACCCGTTCAGAATGCCGCAGGGATTGCCCATACTTCTGTATGGTATCGCCACATATCTCATGCTGCCTGCCGCCACGGCCTCTGCCACCTCCCGGGATACTATGTGCACAGGTCTGCCGCTGATTGGCTCCTTCAGGCTGTTTCCCGTATCTATAAGCCCTCTGCCCTGCCACATATTTTCTCCGTTTTTTATCTCTACAGCTACGGAAGCCCTGTCTATGGCTATACGCCCTGCAATATATCCGTATATGCCTCTGCCGGCAAAATACGACAGTGCCAGCGCCGCCATAATTTTGAGATATGAAGCATCTGCTATGTATACTCCCCCGCTGCCGTAAGCGCCCTGACTGTCAGTGAGAATAAGCACTGCAAAGGCAAGGCCTCCCGCCATAAAGCTGACGGTATAAAATATAATTACTGTTCTGATATATACCGTTTTCAGGCGCTTCCAATCCCTGATTTTTTCATTCCCGAAAAACACAATGCCCGTAACCATAAGTGAAAACAGGATTTTCGCAGCAAGCTCCGCAAATATGCCGGCCGGTACAAATATCGTAAAGGAATATGCGGCACAGAGTATCGCTCCTGCAATAAGCCGGCCTGTGTGCACACGCCTTCCCGCCCATATCCCGGTAACGGATAAAATCACCATCCCTGCTATGAAGTTTTCGGCGAAAAGATATTCTCCGTAAACAGCCACCAAAAAAACCTCCGTTAAAGCTGTCTTGATTATAGCCTTAATGAAGGTTGTATTTTGTCATAATCGGTTGTCGATTCAGAACTAATTTACTCCTCTGCAGTACAATATGCGGCTCCGTCCCTATCCCGCATCATCACATTTTATAAAAAACAGAATCGCAATGTCTGTGCCCAAGCGGTCCCCACAGTATTTTTGAAAACATTTGTATTGCGCCGCTCCTTCTGTCATAAAACCGCCTTGACGTGAGCCCCGTTTCTTTCAGTTTTTCTTCGCTTCCGCGACCGATCCATTCCGGATCCGTAAACAGAATTTCAAGCATTCTGCGATTATTTCTGCCCTCTTCGCCCAGCCAGCCCATTCGTCTCATCGCTTCCTCCACAAAAGATAAGTAGGCATTGGTGGTTTCAATCATCGAAGAATACAGCCATCTTTTCATGCTGTTTGGCAGATTGGTATACTCTATCCTGTCAAGAGCTTTTGCATATTCGTTCTTAATGCCGGAGCTTACAGATAAAAAATCCTCAAGGTCTTTCGAGGTGTCGCCTATCCGTTTCTGAATACCTGAGTATTTAATCTCTTTGTAGCTTTTGAGAAGTTTCAGGGTGTCTTTGTAGCATATACCGCTTTTTTCGTGTACTCTGCTGGCTTTTTGCATCATCTCAACTTCTCTTACAATATCCTCATTGGTATGAACCTCATCAAACTGTCTGCAGTTTCTTTTGATAACAGCGGCAAATACTTCGCTGTATTTTTCTATGGAATGTTTGAGCTGTTCATAGTAGCCGCTGTACGTATCGTCCAGCAGGCGGCAGTCTGCATCCTTGCCCATAAACCGCTTTCGCAGAATTTCAGAGTATATGAGATGGCAGCCTCCGCGTTCAACAAGAATATCATATGCTCTGTCCATAACTCTAATCAGATCAGCGCAGTATTCCGACTGAACATAATTAACAACATCTCTCATCCTGCGCACACAGCTTTCTTCTTTTTCAGCAAACATAATCACATCGCTGAGAGAATAGCTGCTGCTTTCTTCCGAATCCATTATATCTTCGATTACCTTGGTTTTCCCCACAATGTTATAGAATTTAATCTCATAGTAATGCTTGAGCAGCCAGTACACAGCATCATATATCTGCGTGCCTTTTCTGTATTTTTTGTCCGAAATCATGTTACCTCCTGTTTAACATTCATTCGGGCTGTTTTGCTGATAATATATTACATTATTTTGAAATCTATGTCAATGCATTTTCTATTATTTTTTACATCATATAGCAAAATAAAGCAGACAGCTCACCAACATTGCTGTCAATGAGCTGCCTTCTATAATCTTACCAGCTTTAGAAAGTCAGTTAAGAAGGAACTTGTTTAATTCACCTTGTTCAGGTTATTTCTTACTCCATGTTCTGCTGCTGTATTTGCTCTGGCT
>CAVDMD010000054.1:0-15421 GCA_963609975.1 bacterium
AGATACCGAAGCCGCCTAAGCAGTCAATGAACTCTGTACCGTAAGCATCTCTGAATACTTCGCCTTCGTCTTCCCATTCTACGAATGCTGAGTCAGTTGATACTGATTTTCTGTATTCTAACCAGCCAGGGTTTACGTTTTCGTTGAAGTTTGCGATTGATTCCTTAATCATAGCTTCTTTCTGAGCATCTGTTAAAGCGTCAGCTTCAATCATACCAACTACTTTTTTAGCTTCTTCTAAAGCTAACTTCATGTTTCTTTCAGTCATTTTACTATCTCCTTTTTCAAATAATTCCATTACCGTCCGACGTCTCGACGGCCGCGTATAGCTAAATTATATAATCATATTCGGGCACACGCAATAGATTTGGTTAGAATTGTGTGCAATTTTCTGTTTTTTTCAAACATTCTCTATTCATTTGCTCCTCTATGAGCTGCTCCGATTACTTCATTGCTTTTTTCGAGATCTGTGATCGGAACTGTATTCTTCTATATTTCTTTATTTTTGCACCTGTAATATGGTACTGCAAACAAAAACACCTCAAAGATGTCAGTTTGTCCTTGAGATGTTTTTTTGTCCGCTATTTTATATAGTCAATGTCTATCGAATAGCCCATTATTTCTCCGACATCTGTTACTTTGCCCCCTACCGTAACATCATCGCCTGTACTCAGCTCCTTTACCTTGTCCAGCTGTTCATCAGACTTGATATAGCACATAATTCCCACTATAGCCCACTCGTCATCAGGGTCTGTCAGAGAAATATAACTGCCGTCGGAGTCAATATTGCTCAGTTCACCTGTTATTTCTATATACTGATCAATATATTTGTCTTTTGCAGACGCTGCATTGCTGTCTAAGTCGTCATTCATTGTTGCAATATCATAGCCGGTATATTCAATAGTTTCTTCCTCTGCTGCCTTGCTTGCCGAATTGTCGGTTTGAGGTTCTTCATCTCCTCCGCTTGTTGCAGCTCCTATAATGCCAAACACTACAATAACACATAGAATTATAAACCATGCTCTTTTGTAGACAGGTTTCCTGTTATTAGCGCCGCACTGCGGACAAATCGTTGAATTGCCCGGAAGCTGACCGGCACAGTTTTTGCAATATCTGATTTTAGGTTCTTTAGCCATTTTCTTCCTCCATTTATTTTTCTAAAATTGATTTTTTCTCAAGTTCAAATTCTTCCTGTGTTAAAATTCCTTCATCAAGAAGTGCTTTTATTTCACGCAGCTGTTCAGCTTTGCTCCTGGTCGGCTTATCTGTATTCATTGTTTCCTGAATATTTTTTGTCAGTGTATTTCCGACAGCCAAGCCTGCCCCAAGACCTGCCAGACCGCCCTCCTGTTTAGAAGCGTCTCTCATTGCTCTCGCAGTCTGGTACTGCATGAATGTCGCCATATCCCGTTTAGCCATTCCAATGCCGGACTGCTCATCAATCAGCTTTTCAACTTCGTCAGGCAAAGAAATATTTTCAATAATAATATCACTAAATTCTATGCCGATTATTCCGGTGCTTTCATTCAGGCGTTGCTGAATTGCAGTTGAAAGTTTTCGATATTCTGTTGCAAGATCCAGCACTGTCATTTCGCACTCTCCAAGCACCACCGAAAAAGTTTCTGTAACCATAGAGGACAAATACTCAACAATATCGTATGTTAATACAATGCCTTTCGTACCAAATATCTCCGCCATGAATTTAGCTGTGTCAACAATTCTGAAAGCAAATTTTCCAAAGGCACGCACCCTGACCATGTTAAATTCTTTATCTCTCATCATGACAGGATTTTTGGTTGCCCACTTGTTGTCAACAAACTGCCTTGTGCTTACAAAGTAAACATCCGAGATTACAGGCGACACAAACAGCGCAGGAAAAGCTTTTAAGCTTGATAATACAGGGAAATTTTCCGTCGTAAGCGAATATGTGCCCGGATACATTACATCTGCAAGTCTGCCGCCTTTAAGAAAAACCGCACATTGACTTTCACGAACAATAACTTTTGTGCCCTGCTTTAATTCATTGTCTCCGCTTTTTCTGCCGTACTTGAAAACAACCAGCTTGTTGCTCTCATCGACAAACTCAATTACATCGGCAAACTGACTCCTTACTGCATTTAATAAGCCCATTGGATATGCTCCTTTCTACTGCTGCAATGGAAGGTCAAAGCTGTCTCTGAAACTGCCAGTAGCGATAAGAATTACATCTACAATCCATCCTATGCCAAAAAGTCCGCAGGTAAACAAATACAAGATACCTGTGCCTATTTTGCCCACATAAAATCTGTGGATTCCCCAATATCCTAAGAAAATGCACAATAGTAATGCGGCCACTTTGCTTTTTCGGCTTACCCCGGTAATCACACCGCTGTTTATAGTGTTCTGATTGTTAAACTGTGTCTGCACACCTGCATTCTGCTGAGGTGCAACCGGCACATCAGCTGTCGCATTATGACCGCAATAACCGCAAATATTATTTTCCATCGGTGCTCCGCACACCGGACATTTTATTTCCATACTTATCCTCCCAGGCCTTGTACTTGCTATTTATTCAAGATGATCCACCGCATACTGTGCCTGCTCTGCTGTGAATTTCTCACCGTATTCAGATATCAGCTGATTATATACAGCATCTTTTGACATTGCCATAGTAGTGTAATATGACTTGGCTTTTGCAAGCGCATTTTTGTTCCAGTCAGCCTTGATATTGTCAATAGCATACTGCGCCTGTTCTGTTGTAAATTTTTCACCATATTCAGAGGTCAGCTGCTCATATATACCCGCCTTTGACATATGCATTGTATCAGAATACGATTCTGCTTTTTTCAATGCGTTTTTGTTCCAGTCGGCTTTAACATTATCAACGGCATACTGCGCTGCATCTGCAGGGAATTTCTCACCGTATTCAGATGTCAGCTGCTCATATATTTTTGCCTTTGACATATGCATCAGATCTGAATATGTCTTTGCTTTTTTCAGTGCATTTTTGTATTCCTGAGGCACAGCTTTTGTCACTGTCACCGTACAGGTATATTTCTTGCCGCCCACTTTAGCTGTAATCCTGGCTGTCCCTGCTTTTTTGGCAGTTACCTTTGCCTTGTATTTGCCTGTGGAACTTACCGTCGCAACAGACTTTTTGCTGCTGGACCATTTAACAGTCTTGCCTGTCCCTGTAATTTTTAACGTCACAGATGAGCCTGCATCAACCGTTACCGCTTTTTTGCTGATTTTAACAGTTGCTGCGGATGCTGTCACTGCGGTAGCCATAATCAGTGTTATTATCATCACAAAAATTACAGCCAAATTGGTTTTTTTGTTTTTCATAGTTTCCTCCTTGAATTTGTATACCCCTATCTGAATTATAGCATACTAACTTCAGCCAGACGACATATTTTTTGAAAAAAATATGAAATAATCGTGTTCAGAAAGGAGTGATATACTTTGAACAGCAGATATTCCAAGGAACAGTTATCTCTGACTGTCAGAAAAAACATACGCAAGTATCGTCTTATGCGAAAGTATACGCTCCAGGAGCTTGCCGACCTGACAGGCCTTACGCACGGTTATGTTCGCGATCTTGAATGTCTGTCAATTGACAAGACCCCGCTTCTTGAAACCATAGGCAAATTTGCAGATGCACTGGAAATCGACATAAGGCAGCTCTTTGACGATATAAACTGAGCACATTTCTCCAGACAGGTATCCCTGCCGTTTTTTCTCCGGTATTCACCTCTTTGATTCTTTTGCAGGCTCCAAATAGCACATTTGTTATTTTACCCCTCTTTACAGCCCTCTCATTTCCCTAAATACTGGATGTTTTTTAACTTGTTTGTCTTTTTTGCAGTTGTCAGATTATTCTCTTGATGTATACAGTATTCGTCTGATAAAATTCACTGTATAAGAAGTAGTAATTATTTTATAACAGAAAGGAGTTTACTCCATGACATCAAATTGCACAGGATGTTCAAACGAAATGGAAAAGAAGCTTCAGGAGATAATCGCAAAGCACAAAAACACTCGCGGCGCGCTGATTCAGGTGCTCCACGAAGCACAGGGCATTTACGGCTATCTGCCTCTGGAGGTTCAGCTCAAAATCTCAGAGGGTCTTAACATACCTCTTGCAGAAGTTTACGGCGTTGTAAGCTTTTACACTCAGTTCACGACAAATCCCAAGGGCAAATACAGAGTCAGCGTCTGTATGGGTACCGCCTGCTATGTCAAGGGGTCACAGGAAATCCTCGACAAATTCAAAGAAAAACTGGGTATCGACATCGGCGAATGCACAGAGGACGGCACATTCTCACTTGATGCCTGCCGCTGCATAGGCGCCTGCGGTCTTGCTCCGGTTGTGACTGTAAACGATGATGTTTACGGCAAGCTCAATGCCGATATGGTTGAAGATATTCTTAAAAAATATGAAGAGGAGGCAGGTCAGTGATTAAAAGCAGAGAAGATATAAACAAAATCAGGGAAGCCAAAAAAGCCGACCTTGAAATCCGCAGAAACAAAGACGCCGTTCCTACACAGGCAGGCGGCAGAATGCACATACTCGTATGCGGCGGCACAGGCTGCACCTCATCTTCTTCAATGAAGATAATCGAAAAAATGGAAGCCCTGATAGCCGGAAACAATATGGCAGACGAAATCAAGGTCATCAAGACAGGCTGCTTCGGTCTTTGTGCACAGGGTCCGATAATGATGATATATCCCGACCATCTGATGTACACACAGGTTCAGCCTGAAGATGTTGAGGAAATATTTGAAAACCACATCAAATGCGGACAGGTTGTCACAAGACTTCTTGCAGGCAGCCACGAAGGCGAGGAAATTTCAAATGCGCTCGAAAGCGTTGATTTCTTCTCAAGACAGATGAGAGTCGCTCTCAGAAACTGCGGAGCAATCAACCCTGAGAATATAGATGAATACATAGCAAGAGACGGCTATCTTGCTCTCGAAAAAGTTATAACTGAGATGACGCCGGAGGAAGTAATCGAGCTTATCAAGGCTTCGGGACTTCGCGGCAGAGGCGGCGCAGGCTTTCCTACCGGAGTTAAATGGAGCTTTGCCGCAGCGCAGCAGATTTCGCAGAAATACGTATGCTGCAACGCCGACGAGGGAGATCCCGGCGCATTCATGGACAGATCAGTCCTTGAGGGCGACCCTCACTCAGTCATCGAGGCCATGGCAATAGCAGCCTATGCAATAGGCGCCAATCAGGGCTATGTATATGTCAGAGCCGAATACCCTATCGCAGTCGAAAGACTGACAATAGCAATAAATCAGGCCAGAGAATACGGAATTTTGGGCGAAGACATCTTCGGTACAGGCTTTGAATTCAATCTTGACATCAGACTTGGCGCAGGAGCTTTCGTATGCGGCGAGGAGACAGCCCTTATGACCTCTGTAGAGGGCAAAAGAGGCGAACCAAGACCAAGACCTCCTTTCCCTGCTGTCAAGGGACTTTTCGGACAGCCTACAATATTAAACAATGTTGAAACATACGCCAACATCCCCGTAATCATCCTTAAAGGCGCAGAGTGGTTTGCCGGCATCGGTACCGAAAAATCACACGGAACCAAAGTGTTTGCGGTAGGCGGCAAGATAGAGAACACAGGCCTTGTTGAAATTCCTATGGGAACCACCCTCAGAGAGATAATCTTTGATATAGGCGGCGGTATTCCAAACGGCAAAAAATTCAAGGCTGCACAGACAGGCGGACCGTCAGGCGGCTGTATTCCGGCTTCGCATCTTGACACCCCTATAGATTATGAATCCCTCATAGCGTTAGGCTCAATGATGGGTTCGGGCGGACTTATTGTAATGGACGAGGATACCTGCATGGTTGACCTTGCAAAGTTCTTCCTTGAATTTACGGTTGACGAATCCTGCGGCAAATGTCCTCCTTGCAGAATAGGCACCAAGAGAATGCTTGAAATTCTTACAAGAATCACAGAGGGCAAGGGCGTGCCTGAAGACATCGAAAAACTTGAAATTCTCGCAAGAGACATCAAGGCCGCCGCACTTTGCGGACTGGGACAGACAGCACCAAACCCTGTACTTTCGACGCTGAGATATTTCAAAGATGAATACATGGCTCACGTTGTTGACAAAAAATGTCCTGCGGGAGTCTGCAAGTCAATGCTCAAATTCAAGATTGACACAGACGCCTGCAAGAGATGCGGTATCTGTAAAAAGAACTGCCCTGCCGAGGCGATATCCGGCAGCAGAGAAACTCCGTTTGTTATCGATCAGGACAAATGTATCAAGTGCGGCGTCTGCATAGAGAAATGTCCGTTCAAGTCAATACTGAAGAACGCATAGGAAAGGAGCTGAGACAATGAAAAAAGTACACGTGAACATAGACGGCATAGACCTTTTTGTTCCTGAGAATTACACAATTCTGGAGGCTGCAAAAGAAGCAAACATTTCAATCCCTACGCTCTGCTTCCTGAAGAATATAAGTGAGCTTGGCTGCTGCCGTATGTGCATAGTCAAGGTTGAGGGCGCAAGAGCGCTTCAGGCTGCCTGTGTGCATCCTGTTTCAGACGGCATGGTTGTCAGAACACATACGCCTGAAATTATGGCGGCAAGAAAAACAAACCTTGAGCTGATACTCTCAAACCACAAGGCTTCATGCCAGACCTGCACCAGATCCCATATAGACTGCGAGCTGCAGGTGCTTGCCAACAAGCTCAACATCGATGAGGTAAGATTCGAGGGAGACAACAAAAAACTTCCTCTTGACATAGGCGCTTCAATCGTAAGAGACCCTAACAAATGCATACTGTGCAGAAGATGCGTAAGCGTATGCAAAAACATACAGACAGTCGGCGTTATAGACGCCGTAAACAGAGGCTTTAACACCGTAATCGCATCACCGTTTAATATGCCTCTTTCCGAAACTCCTTGCGTAAACTGCGGACAGTGCATCACAGTATGTCCTGTAGGCGCGCTGAGGGAAAAAGACGATACCGACAGAGTCTGGGAGGCAATATACGACGAATCAAAGCACGTGGTTGTTCAGACAGCTCCTGCCGTAAGAGCTGCTCTCGGAGAAGATTTCCTGATGCCTATGGGAACTCCTGTAACAGGCAAAATGGTAACCGCTCTCAAAATGCTGGGCTTTGACGCAGTGTTTGATACAGACAGCGCAGCCGACCTTACTATCATGGAGGAGGGCACAGAGCTTATCGACAGAATCAGAGGCGGCGGCAAATTACCGCTTATCACTTCCTGCTCACCGGGCTGGATTAAATTCTGTGAGCACAACTACCCTGATATGCTTGATAATGTTTCAACCTGCAAATCGCCTCACCAGATGTTCGGCGCAATAATCAAAAGCTACTACGCAGAGAAAAAAGGCATTGACCCTAAGGATATAGTTGTTGTGTCGGTAATGCCTTGCACAGCCAAAAAATTCGAGGCCTCACGACCTGAAATGGAAGTCGACGGAATTCGCGATGTAGATGCCGTAATCACAACAAGAGAGCTTTCGGGAATGATATACGATATGGGTATCGACTTCCCTGCCCTTCACGACAGCGAATTTGACAATCCGTTCGGAGAAGCAACAGGTGCAGGACACATTTTCGGCACCACAGGCGGAGTTATGGAAGCCGCTCTCAGAACAGTAGCAGACCTTCTGACAGGCTCATCCTCGGACTGCTTTGAATATGACGATGTAAGAGGTCTTGACGGAATTAAAATCGCAACAGTCAAAGCAGGCGACCTTGAACTCAGAGCTGCCGTAGCTCATGGTCTTGGCAACGCCAGAAAACTTATGGACGCAGTCAAAGCAGGCGAAAAATTCGACTTCATTGAAATTATGGCCTGCCCGGGCGGATGCGTCAACGGCGGCGGACAGCCTCTGCAGCTTTCGGAAGTAAGAAGCTGGATAGATATACGCGCAGAGCGTGCAAAGGCGCTCTATTCAGAGGATCGCCACTCGTTCATACGCAAATCCCACAACAATCCGGCCATCAAGAAGCTTTACAAGGAATATCTCGGCATGGCAGGCGGCAGCAGAGCACATCAGCTGCTTCACACTCACTATCATCCGAGAAAAAATTACGGAGACTGATAATATACTGAAAAAGAGCACTTCGGTGTTCTTTTTCTTTGCATATATGCACAGTTAGCGATATAATATATGTATCGCAGTCTGAAAGGAGAAATTATGGGACTTAAACTGGAAGCATACAAAGCCACAGAGCTTTTCTTTGAAAACAAGCTGGAGGGACCTAATCAGCAGATACAGGTCAAGCAGCGCTTCAATACAAGAGTAAACTATTTTGAAGAGAACAAATGCGCCTGCATATATGAGGTTACAGTAACCGATGCGGAGGAAAAACTGCCGTTCAAAATAGTCGTTGAGATAGTGGGCATATTCAGCCACAGCGAAATGTCCAAGACGGATATTCACATCGAGGCAACGCGTCAGCTTTATCCTTACCTCAAATCAACGGTAAGCCTTGTTACAACCCTTGCAGGGGCGCCTCCGTTTATGCTGCAGCATCATATGGTAGTCGCAGAGGATATAACCTCGGAAACCGAAACACTTAAATCATAGACTTGCTTAAAAGCTGCCGTCAGGGTAATTCCCATTCGGCAGCTTTACTGTCTACAGCGCGCTTCTTACTATCTCCTCTGTCCTCTCTGCAAGGTCTGAGGCTTCTTTTTTGTCCATGCCCGCCGTTTCTATCGGCGGATGAATTATATATCTTACCTTTGCGGGTCTGATGACCCCTGTTTCCTCATATATTCTGTAGGTACCGTCAATGGTTATGGGGATTACCGGCACTCCCGGCTTTGTTGCAATCCTGAGGCTGCCTCTTTTGAAATGCGCCATTTCGTGCCCTCTGCTTCTGGTGCCCTCAGGGAAAATGAGGATTGAAAAGCCTTTTTTGATCAGATCTATCGCCTCCATAACAGCCTTGAGTGATTCCCTCATGTCATCTCTGTTCATCATAACACTTCGTATATCCCTGATGCACTGTCCGTACAGAGGAATATCCGCAAGGCTCTGCTTGGCAACAAACCCGAACTGCACAGTATCAAGCACCGCACAGTGAACTATAATATCGGCATAGCTCTGATGGTTTGACACATACACAACAGGCCCCGACTCCGGGAGGTTTTCTCTGCCCTCCACCTCTATCTCAACGCCCAGCCTGCTGCACAGGAGCTTGCCCCATGTACTGGTTGACTCAAGTATGTATCTGCGCTCCGTTTCAAAATCCTCTGCAGCCCTTGCCTCATATATGAGTTTTCTGGGCTTTTTGAAAACCCTGAGCGCATTTAATATCTTAATCCCCTGCGGTATGTTTGCAAATATCTTCATATAGCTCTCCTTTTTGGCCGGTATTTAACAAAACTATTGTATCATACATACATAATATTATACAATATAATTAGCACAGAGAAAAGGCGGTAAACCTATGGACTGGAACAGACTATGGCAGGAAGAAAAATATAATTCAAAAGAAAGACACGGCTCTGACTACTGGGACAGCTTTGCCCCGAAATACCGCAAGCACCCCGGCAAAAGCACATACGAAACCGATTTTCTGGCGCTTGCAGACATCGGAGAAGGCGAAACCGTATTCGATATGGGCTGCGCCTCCGGCACGCTGGCTATTCCTCTTGCCGAAGCGGGACACAAGGTATTTGCGGCAGATTTCTCCAAAGGTATGCTTGAGCTGCTGAACAGGCAGATTGCGGAGAGAAATCTGTCAGATCGTATAACCACAATGCAGCTTGACTGGAACGAGGACTGGAGCCGCTATGATATTCCCCTCTGCGATGTGGCCATAGCCTCAAGGTCAATGATTGTCTCAGACCTTGAAGCTGCCGCAGACAAGCTGCAGGCAAAGGCTCTGCGCAAGGTCTGCATAGTCGAGCCTACAACAGAGTCCCCTCATTTCAATGTAAACATTGCAAAGCATATAGGCTATGACAGATTTCCGCGGCCTGATTTTGTATATCTTCTCAATATTCTGTTTGAAAAAGGCATAATGCCCGAGCTCAGGTACATATATTCGGAGAGAACAGACTTCTTTGAAAGCTGCGAAGCCGCCTATGACAAAATGATAAAATTCTTCCCGGAGCCGCTTACCCCATCAGAGGATATACGTCTGAGAGAATATCTCCAAAACCATCTTGCAAAGACAGAAACCGGGCAGTACACATTTGATGAATGCTGGCCTGTACGCTGGGCATACATATCATGGGAAAAGCAGGGACTGTAACTGCAGCAGAAAAACTCCCCGGCAACCCGAGGAGTTCTCTGACTTTTATATATTTTATTTAAGAAGGAATGCGATATGTCTAATACCCCTATCGCACCTATAATGTAACATTTCAATGTGATGATTTTATGTAAACTGTGAAAGGATTTCATAATGATAGCATATACAAAAGAAAAACTTCATGCCGACATAACTGTAGACGAATATCTCGAAAAATATGTGAACATCCCCGAATTTGCTCAAAAGTGCAGGCAATGTCCCCGCTACGCTTCAAGCTGGTCATGTCCGCCGTTTGATTTTGACCCTGCCGATTACTGGAGGCAGTTTTCGGAATTGCACATCGAGGGTGTATGCATGTATTTTGACCCCGCAGAGTGCCAGAAACACCGCTCACAGGAGGAAACAGACCTGATCATCGCCGAGGTAAAAGCTACGGAAAAAACACTTCTGGCCAAAGAACTGTACGATATGGAGAATGATGCTTCAGCAAGCCTTTCGGAGGGTGTATGCAGCCTGTGCGACTCCTGCACCAGAGCAGAAAACCTGCCCTGCCGTTATCCCGAAAAGCTGAGATATTCAATAGAAGCCCTCGGAGGCAATGTGGGACTTACCTGCAGCCGGCTTTTAGGCCTGCAGCCCGAATGGGTCTGCGAAAACAGACTTCCCCGGAAGCTTGTAATCATATCGGGGCTGCTCAAAAAGTAGTATTGTACTAATTTGCTGTTTTTCTTGCTGTTTTCATAAAATATCGTCTAAATTTTATATACAATTGAGCAGTATACAGCAAGCAAGTCCTCTTTTTCTGTGTTAGAATATTATACAGAGAGGAGTGAAATTGTGGAAACCAATTTGAAATTGGAAAAAAAAATTCTAAACATATCTTTTGTAGGAAGCCTGATCTTCCTTATATCCGAAATCGTTGCAGCCTATATAACAGGCTCTCACGCTATTTTAGCGGACTGTGTATTTGACATAGCCGATCTGATTATGATAGGACCTTTTATGGTTCTGGTACCGCTTCTTTACAAGCCGGTAACCGAAAAACGTCCTTACGGGTTTGCCCAGATTGAATCCCTGTTTGTCATAATTAAATACATGATACTGCTTGTCATCGATGTAATCATGGTTGTCGAGAATGTGCAGGTTATTCTGTTTGAGGGCGGCAATCATGTAGATGCAACCTTTATTGCGATTTTTGAACTTGCAATATCTCTCGGCTGCATTATAATGTATTTTACACTCAGAAAAATCAACAAAAAATACTCGTCACCTTCGATTAAAGCAGAGCTTTACATATGGAAACTCGATTCCTACTCGACTTTCGGCGTAGGTATAGCATTCCTTATCAGTCTGCTTCTCAAGCTGACGCCTGCTGCTTTCGTGGCGCCGTATGTTGACCCTGCCATTGCCATAGCGCTGGCAATCATCCTGATCAAGGAGCCTATCGAAATGATTATCGAAGCTCTCAAAGGGCTGGTTCTGTTTGCACCAAAAAAAGAAATCAGAGACGAAATCAGCAGAGATGCAACACAGGTTCTTTCAAAATACGGATACTATATCAATTTCTTTGATGTAATCAAAACCGGTCGCAAATACTGGGTTGATATATATATTGTAATGGATACGGATACAATCAAAGTATCCGACCTCAAAAAAGCCAATGCCGAAATCACAGAGATGCTCAGTGAGAAATATGACAGCATATTCATAGAGCTTATTCCTGACGTCGAAAAGGTCCGCAAGGAAAACGCCGAAAAAATGAAGGCAAGAAGACAGGACAAGATAGATTTCGTGGAAGAAAAAGAACGTAAATCCATGGAAAAGAAAAAAGCAAAACAGCAGCAAAAACAGCAGCTATAAAGTTAATTATTGAAATTCAGGCATAGTCGTTATCAGCGACTATGCCTTTTTAGTGAACATCGTTATAATATATTTGCCGGAATCAGGCTGTTCGCATCGTCTATCGGAAACGGGTTTTCTGTCATACAGACGATTCCGCCGTGTCCGATTTTTTTGTTTGATTTTTCCAGCAAAGAGAAGGCCCTGATGTTTCTCCTGTCAGGATTGCTGCCCAGCTTTATCTCTACGGGATGAAGAATGCCGTCCTGCTCAAGCACAAGGTCGATTTCCTTTTGATTAGAATCTCTATAAAAGTTCATATTCGCAGAGTTTCTGCCATATGCATACTCACGCAAAAATTCGCCAACAACATAATTCTCAAAATAATGACCTGCTGCAGCACCATTCATCAGTGAATCTCTGCTTGTCCATGAAGAAAGCCACGCACAAAGCCCCGTATCGCAGAAATAGAGCTTTGGGGTCTTGACAATCCGCTTCAGCTCGTTTGTATAAAACGGCTCCAGCAAAAAAACTATCCCCATCGTCTGCAATATTTTCATCCAGTCTTTTGCTGTCGCGCCACTAATTCCGGATGCCTGTGCAATAACATTGTAGTTGAGAATCTGCCCGGTAAAAGCTGCACATGCACGAAGGAACTTACGAAAACCCTCCGGATCCCTGATACCGTTGTCATCTACAGCATCACGCATAAGGAACATATTCACGTATGAGTTCCAATATTCGTGAGTCTGCTCTGCGTTAAGCTGCAAAATTTCAGGCATGCCGCCACGCCAGATATGCGAAAAAACGTCCACAACGTTGTTTGCAGGAAAGGCTTTACTGCGACTAAGCAATCCATTAAAAGAAAAATCCAAAGGATCATTCGCATTTATCCCTGCAATTTCCTTTTGAGACAGAGAATACATTTTAAGCAGACAAATACGCCCGGCAAGTGAATCGCCGGCTTCTTTTAGCAGCTTCTTGCTCTGGGAACCTGTAAGCCAGAAAAGGCCTTTTTCTTCACTGTTGTCGCAAATTATTTTGATTTGCTCAAACAGCTCAGGAGCCTTCTGAACCTCGTCAATCAAAACAGGCGGTTTATATGCCTGGAAGAATAGGACCGGATCCCTTTGCGCCAGATCACGCAGACGAGAGTCGTCCATGGACACAAATGTTCTGTTTTCTTTCTCTGCAAAGCGCTTTAGCATCGTTGATTTGCCAACCTGTCGTGCGCCAACAACCATTATAGCTTTGAAGGCCTTATTTACCTCTAAAAATTTGCGTTCGAGTGAACGTTCGATATATTCCATATTATCACCTCTATATAGCCTCCTAAACATAAAAATCAATGCCAAATTAAAGTATGCTTCATTTTAGCATTGATTTTTGTTATTGTCAAGCCGAGCAAAACATGCCCCTACAGCTCCCACGCTATTACGGCGAGTCTTGTCGCCGCTTCTTTGAGTGAGGATATTCTGGCTTCCTCATTTACCGAATGTATGAATCTGCCCGTAACACCCATGGAGTCAATGCATGGTATATTAAAGTATGTCATATCCGATGCGTCAGAACCGCCTCTTGATTTTTCCAGTCTGACCTGCGGCAGATTGTATTCCCTAAAAATCTCATTTATCCGGTGAAACAGCTTAACATTGGCATCGCAAAGCTCCATAGGCTTTCGCATACTTTTAACTCTGCATATACATTCAGTGCCTCTCACATATGATCTGTCTGAAATTTTCTGAACCCTGCGCTGCGCTTCTTCCAGCTCCTTCATATCGTTAAACCGTATATCCGCACTGAAGCTGCATACGGCAGGTACGGAATTGTCCGCAGTGCCGCCTGCTATAGTACCGCAGTTGCAGGTAATACCGTTTCTGGCTTTCATTTTTTCAAGCTCTATAATTTTGTGCGCAGCCTCCGTAACAGCGCTTGCACCCAGATAACAGTTGGACGAATGTACGGCTCTGCCCTTTATTTCAAATTCATATTTGACAGAACCCTTGCGCATAAGGGTGACACCGCCGTTTCTGTGCGCTTCGCAGTTGAAAAAGGCTACTGAGTCCTGAGCTTTTGCTCTCATAAATTCAATGGTCCGCCCCTCACTGGATATACTGCCGACTTCCTCATCGCTTTGCAGTATCAGTCTTACAGGACGTTTTTTGAATCCGCAGGAGGCAAGCATATCCATCGCCATAAATGCCGCTGCAATGCCGCCCTTGCAGTCCTTGACTCCCGGTCCGTATATCGTATCGCCTTCACATCTTACCGGAGGACTCCCGAAGCTGCCGACGGCATGAACCGTATCCATATGCCCCGAAAATACCACAGGAGCCTCATCGGAGGCCTGATTCATTGTAATGCTGATGCAGTCACCTGATATATCTTCTCTGTGGGTTTCCACGTCCCAGCCCTGCTCTGCCGCTTTCTCAATAAAATATTTGCCTACCGCATCAACACCCTGCTTGCAGTCTGTAGGGCTTTCTATGCTGCATATATCTATCCACATCTGAATGTATCTGTTATTAAGCTCATCTGCTTTAGTCAGAAGTTCTCTGTTCATAATACTCCCTCAAAAAACAGGGAAACCGCAAAGCTTCCCTGCCATATATTCCGCTAATATGTCCTTGCCTTGATTTTTGACCAGTCCCCGTTTATTTCTCCCCATTCATATGCGTAGTTAACGCCTCTTACTCTGAATGAGTATTTCCTGCCTTTTGACAGACCTTTAACGGTATATTTGTTTCCTTTAACAAAGTTTGCTGCTGTCTGCCACTTGCCGTTTGAAGCTTTGTACTGCACATCATATCTGCCGGCATCAGTCGCCTCCCACCTGACGGTAATGCCCTTAGATGTTCTGGCAAGTGATTTGATTACAGGAGCAGTATCATCAATAACAAAAACCTTAATTATGTCAGAATCTCCTGTTCCTTCTTCTCCAACATATATTGCATGATTTCCGACAGCAGCGTCTTTATCCGTACTGATATACAGTTTGTCACTGTCGGCGCCGCTTCCGAATTCCGCATTCACACCGTCTTCACCCGTGGAGTAATATATATCGCCCTCCGTGGCTGTGACATTTACATACACAGAATTGTCTCTGGCAAGGTATACATACTCGTAATCAACAGACAGAGCCGCAAAGCAGGTGCCTGCCGTGCCAAATATCATTGCTGCCACCATAGCGGCAATAACCGCAGTTCCTGAAAGCTTTTTCATTTTACCTCCCTATGCTGCAAAAGGGACTTCTGCGAAGTCCCTTGAATGTTAATATGCAATTATTCGATAATCTCAGTTACAACGCCTGAACCTACTGTTCTTCCGCCTTCTCT
>CAVDMD010000055.1:0-15245 GCA_963609975.1 bacterium
GACAGTGTGGATATAACCACGATAGAGGATGTTATATTCAAAACAATGAAAAACGACATATCATTTGTTATGGACGGTAAATTTGTGCTGCTGATAGAGCACCAGTCAAGCATAAATAACAATATGTGCCTGAGAGACCTGATATACATAACCGAAGTAATAAAACAGATGATAAAGCCAAATGACCTGTACAAGGAAGCGACGGTAAAAATCCCTACCCCGTCTTTTGTCCTGCTTTATAATGGCGAGAGATATATGCCTGCATATCACGAAATGAAATTGTCAGACGCATATATGGATCAGGAGGGAGAATGCTCTTTACAATTAATAATCAGAGTATATAATATAAATAAGGATGCAGGCAGTGAACTTCTTGAAAAATGTCCTACTCTCAGGCAGTACAGTATGTTTGTCGAGAGGGTCAGAGAATACAGCAAAAACAAAGAAACTCTTACCGAAAGAGATATGGTGGAGATAATGGAGAGCTGTATTGAGGATGGGATACTGCCGGATTTTCTGAGTAAGCATGGCAGGGAGGCGGTAGGAATGATGTTTAGAGAACTGACACAGGAAGAAGCGATGGAGATGTCCAGACAGGACGGTTATGATCTTGGTGTCGAGAAAGGCCTCGAACAGGGTGAGAAAATCGGCGAGGCTTCCGGCAGAGCAGAGCGTGAAATTGAGATGGCTAAGGCTATGAAATCCGAAGGTATTGATATGAATACCATAGTTAAGGTGTCAGGACTGCCTTTAGAAGAGATAGAGAAACTATAGATATGAATACCTTGTTCAAGGCATTTTGTAACAGCCGGTTTATATGGATCGGCTGTTTTTATTCTGGGGCAAAAGGGCAAAAGAAGATGCGTATAAATTCTCTGAGCAGGGTGGTTTGCTGTGCAACAGGGTGCTTTAAGCGATTTGGTCTTACATAAATTGCTGCTGGTAAAGCACTGATGAGTGTGATATAATGGAGTGTCAGATTTTTGGGAAGTAAACTAGGAGGACAACAGTATGTCAGAAAAAGAAATCAGAGAAGTTGAAAGCTCCAACTTTATCCATAATATTATAGATAAAGATCTGGAGACAGGCAAAAACGGTGACAAGGTATACACGAGATTTCCGCCGGAGCCGAATGGATATCTTCATATCGGACACGCAAAATCAATATGCCTTAACTTTACTACTGCCCAAAAATACGGAGGCAAATGCAATTTAAGATATGACGATACCAACCCTGTAAAAGAAGACGTCGAATATATAGATTCCATCGAAGCAGATGTCAGATGGCTGGGCTTTGAATGGGACAAACGCCTGTGGGCATCGGACTATTTTGACAAAATGTACGAATGTGCCGTACAGCTTATCAACAAAGGCAAAGCGTTTGTATGCGATCTCAATGCGGAGCAGATAAGACAGTACAGAGGCACACTCAAAGAGCCGGGCAAAGAAAGCCCTTACCGCAACAGAAGCATAGCAGAGAATCTGCAGCTCTTTGAAGAGATGAAATCAGGCAGATATGCGGATGGTGAGAAAGTGCTCAGAGCCAAAATAGATATGGCATCGCCTAACATCAATATGAGGGACCCCGTTATATACAGAATAGCTCATGTATCTCATCACAACACAGGCGACAAATGGTGCATATATCCTATGTATGACTTTGCTCATCCTATCGAGGATGCGATAGAGGGCATCACTCACTCGATATGCACACTTGAATTTGAGGATCACAGACCTCTTTATGACTGGGTTCTTCAGGAACTTGACTGGCCTAATCCGCCGCAGCAGATTGAATTTGCCAGACTCAATCTCACCAATACGGTTATGAGCAAAAGATACCTCAAAGCCATGGTAGACGATGGTACAGTAGAAGGCTGGGACGATCCGAGAATGCCGACCATTGCAGGGCTCAGAAGACGAGGCTACACACCTGAGGCAATCAGGGACTTCTGCGAGAGGATAGGAGTTTCAAAAGCAAACAGCACAGTTGATGTTTCGCTGCTTGAGCACTGCATCAGAGAAGACCTCAAGGACAAGGTGGCGTCAAGGAATGTAGTAGAGGATCCGATTAAAGTAATAATAACCAATTATCCTGAAGACAAAACAGAAGAATGTGAAATGGAAAACAACCGCAATGTTCCCGAAATGGGCAGCCGCACGGTTCCTTTCAGCAGAGAGCTTTATGTTGACGGTGCGGACTTTATGGAGATTCCGGCCAAAAAATATTTCAGGCTTTTTCCGGGCAATGAAGTGAGATTCAAGGGCGCATATTTTATCACCTGCAACGAGGTTGTCAAAAACGAAGACGGCAGTATCAGAGAACTTCTGTGCACATATGACCCTGCAACCAGATCGGGAGCAGGCTTTGAGGGCCGCAAGGTCAAGGGCACCATACACTGGGTCGATGCCCGGACAGCTGTCCCGATCAAAATCAGAAACTACGATTATCTGATGGTTACAGATGAAGAGGGCAACAACGTTCTCAACGAAAACTCAATGGAGGTTGTGACTGCATATGCAGAGCCTTCCATACTTGAAGCAGCTCCGGGAGAGAGATTTCAGTTTTTCAGACACGGCTACTATATAGCAGATGAAAAACTGACAACGGACACCGAAAAAGTGTTCAACAGGATAGTGGATCTCAAAAGCTCATACAAACCGGGCAGATAAATTTGGATATTCATATTTTGGAGGTAAAAAATGACAAGATTTGTAGGAACGACATCAAGAGGACTCAGAGCGCCTATCATCAGAGAGGGCGATGACCTCAAAAAAATTGTAGTCGATACTCTTTTGGGTGCGGTAGATGCGGGCGAGTTTGAGATCGGCACAAAAGATGTTCTGGCTGTTACAGAATCAATTGTTGCAAGGGCGCAGGCAAACTATGCCACAACAGCAGATATTGCACAGGATGTTAAGACCAAGCTGGGCGGTGAGACAGTAGGAGTGGTATTTCCCATCCTTTCAAGAAACAGATTTGCAATCTGCCTCAGAGGTATTGCAAAGGGAGCCAAAAAAATCGTGCTTATGCTAAGCTACCCGAGCGACGAAGTCGGCAACCATATTCTTGACATAGATAAGCTTGACGAAAAAGGTATCAACCCTTATTCGGATGTGCTGACGCAGGCGGAATTTGAAGGACTGTTCGGCAAATCCTGCCACACTTTCACAGCAGTTGATTATGTTAACTACTACAAAGGACTTATTGAAGAAGAAGGCGCAGAGGCAGAGATAATTTTCTCAAACAACCCAAGAACCATTGTCAGGTATACAGACAAGGTGCTGTGCTGTGACATACACACAAGAGCAAGAACCAAAAGGCTGATTAAAGAAGCAGGAGCGACTGTTGTGCTTGGTATGGACGACATAATGACGGAGTCTGTAAACGGCAGCGGCTACAATTCGGAGTACGGTCTTCTGGGTTCAAACAAGGCTACCGAGGATAAGGTTAAGCTGTTCCCTGTAAACTGTCAGGAATTTGTAGACGGCGTTCAGGCTGAAATCAAAGCAAGAACAGGCAGGACTGTGGAAGTAATGGTTTACGGTGACGGCGCATTCAAGGATCCCGTAGGCAAGATCTGGGAGCTTGCGGACCCTGTTGTATCACCGGGATATACCAAAGGCCTTGAAGGACAGCCTAACGAACTCAAGCTCAAATACCTTGCAGACAATGACTTTGCTGACCTGAACGGAGATGAACTCAAAGCTGCCATAGAGGAGGCCATTAAAACAAAGGATGCAAACCTTGTGGGACAGATGGTTACAGAGGGGACTACTCCGAGAAGACTTACAGACCTTTTGGGTTCGCTGTGCGACCTGACATCAGGATCGGGCGACAAGGGTACTCCTATCATTTATATCCAGGGGTACTTTGATAATTACACACACTGATAACAGCAAAAAATTATCACAATTCACAAGGAGTAGTTCAGATAGGGATTACTCCTTTTCAGGTGCAGCTGCAGCAGGCGGTTTCTGTGTTGCAAAAACTCCTGCAAAAAGATATAATTAGAACATTGGAATGTTAAGAACAAACATATATACAGGAAGGAAGAACCATGTTTCAGTCAAGAACTCATAATTGTAACGAATTAAGGATTGCCAATGCCGGCGAACACGTTAAGCTGGCAGGCTGGATGGAAAATGTCAGAGAAGTCGGCAAAAATTTTGCTTTCATAGTGCTTCGTGACTTTTACGGAACCACACAGGTTGTCATCGAGACCGAAGAGATGATGAACATTGTCAAGCCTCTGAACAACGAATCCGTTATATCTGTCGAGGGTACAGTCAGAGAGCGTTCAAGCAAAAACACCAAGCTGCCTACGGGAGAAATCGAAGTTGTTCCCGAAAAAATCGAAGTGCTGGGCAAATGCATTTACAACGAGCTGCCGTTTGAAATCAATCGCAGCAAGGAAGCTGACGAAAATGTAAGGCTCAAACACAGATACCTTGACCTCAGAAATCCTGCTGTCAAAAACAAGATAATATTAAGATGCCGGGTTGTATCAGCCTTGAGAGCAGCTATGACAGACAAGGGATTTCTGGAAATAACAACACCTATACTTACAAGCTCATCACCTGAGGGCGCCAGAGATTACCTTGTGCCTGCGCGCAACCACCCGGGCAAATTCTATGCGCTGCCGCAGGCTCCTCAGCAGTTCAAGCAGCTGCTTATGACATCGGGCTTTGACAGATACTTTCAGATAGCCCCTTGCTTCAGAGATGAGGACGCAAGAGCAGACAGATCGCCGGGCGAGTTTTATCAGCTGGATATGGAAATGGCTTTTGCAAATCAGGACGATATATTTGCAGTGCTTGAAGACGTACTGCCTCCTATATTTGCAGAATACGGAATTTACAAAGAAGCCTCCAGACCGCCGTTTCGCAGAATAGCATTTAACGAGGCAATGGAAAAATACGGCTCGGATAAGCCGGATCTCAGAATTGACCTTGAGCTTGCCGATATTACAGAGCTTGCAAACAGGACAGATTTTGAACCGTTCAAAGGCTATGTCAAGGCTGTAGTGGTTGAGGATTTCAAAGAAACAAGAAAATTCATAGACAAGCTCTGCGCAGATGTAGAGGTGCAGACTGCAAACAAGCCGTTCTGGTTCAAGGTTGACGAGTCCGGCAGCCTTACAGGCGGAGTTTCAAAATTCTTTGCGGATGCTGCAGATGAAATCAAATCAGCCTTAGACCTGAAACCGGGCTGTTTCGTAGGTATTGCTGCAGCTCCTAAAAAACTTGCGGCTCAAAAAACAGCAGGTGTATTAAGAAAAATGATAGGCAATACGGTAGAGGGTCATATGAACAGAGAAAAATATGAATTCTGCTGGATTGTTGACTTCCCTATGTATGAAATCGGAGAAGAAAGCGGCGAACTTGAATTCTGCCACAATCCGTTCTCAATGCCTCAGGGCGGACTCAAAGCCCTTCAAGAAGCAGAGGGAAATATAGACAAAGAACTCGAAATTATGGCTTACCAGTACGACCTTGTATGCAACGGAGTAGAGCTTTCAAGCGGCGCTGTCAGAAACCATGACCCTGAGATTATGATTAAAGCATTTGAGCTTGTAGGTCTTGGAGAAGAGGATGTTAAAGCCAAATTCCCTGCAATGTACAATGCGTTCTGCTACGGAGCACCGCCTCATGCAGGCATTGCGCCGGGAGTTGACAGAATGGTAATGCTGATTGCGGGCGAGGAATCTATCAGAGAAATCATTCCGTTCCCTATGAACAAAAACGCACAGGATATAATGATGGGAGCACCGTCAGAAGTTGACGACAGACAGTTAAGAGATGTTCATATCAAACTGGATATTGACGAAGATAAATAGACAGCAAAAATACCGCGCCGCAGAAGTGCGGTATTTTTTTTGAAAACAGTGCGGTGTTTTTTGAAAAACTATTGACATGGAGCTGGCTCCAGCATATATAGTATATTCGAGAGGTGATGGTATGAAGATAAAAGAAGTAAGTGAAATTACCGGAATGTCTATAGACACCCTTAGATATTACGAAAAAGAAGGCCTGCTGGATTATATTGCAAGAGATCAGAACGGTAGGAGGAACTATAGTGAAGAGGATTTTGAAAAAATCGAATTCATCAGATGTATGAGAAGTGCCGGCATACCTGTAAAAACCATAGCAGAATATATAAAAATGTGCGTGACAGGTGATGCCACAATACCTGACAGAAAACAGCTGCTGCTTAGAGAAAAAGAAGCTCAGCTTGACAAACTGGAGCGACTTCGTGAATGCCTTGACAGGCTGGACTGCAAAATTGAAACCTATGAGGCAATTATGTCAGGCGAGTGCAGCAATGAAGATAAAAACAGCTGCTGGACTTCAAAAGAGGTCATAAAGCGATGCCACAAGTATGAAAAAGAGCATAAGTAAATTGTAACAAGGCTGCCTCTGTGGTACAATATGGTCTTGTGGAGGAGCATATGAAAGAGCATTGCAGCAAAAAAACAGTGATACGCATTATGGGAGCATATATGTCTTGGGTTATGGGCTCAGGCTTTGCAACAGGACAGGAGATATTTCAGTTCTTCACAAGCTACGGATACAAAAGCTTCGCACTGATTGCCATAGACCTTGCGGGGTTTATGCTGGTGGGAGGCATGATACTTGTGACAGGCTGCAGACACAGAGATGAACCTGAATTTTCACAGACAGAATTTTTTTGCGGCAGATACCTTGGCGCGTTTTATGACTGGTTTATACCAATCAGTATGTTTGCAGGCATGGTGGTTCTGATTTCAGGTGCGGGTGCTACCCTCAGCGAGTATTACGGAATAAGCCATTATATAGGAGCATTTCTTGTTGCTGCTGCGGCTTTTGCAGCCTACGTGACGGGATTCAGGCGGTTTGTCAGAATCGTATCGGTTATAGGGCCTGTCATAATATGTTTTACTCTGCTTGTGGGGATTGTCACAGTCATCAGAGATTCTGATGCGGTGGCTGCGGCAGGAAACGCAGCTTCAAGCCTTGCAGAGCATCAGCCGGTTGGCATATGGTGGCTTGCGGGAATTCTGTATCTGTCCTACAACCTTGCAGACGGCTCGGTGTTTTATACTGCTCTCGGAGCAGGTGCAGAGAATGTCAGAGAGGCGCTTTGGGGTGCGCTGCTTGGAAGCTTCGCACTGATGGTTGCGATACTGCTGATGAATACGGCAATGCTGACAGAAGCGGCAAAAATATGCGGACTCAGTATTCCCAGCCTGTATCTGGCAAGAAAAATATCAGAGGTACTGGGACTGGCATTTTCGGTAATTCTTATCTGCGGTATATTCTCGACCTGCAGTGCTATGCTGTGGACTGTGGGCCAAAAGTTTACAAAACAGGGAAGCCGCAAAAGCTATATATTTGCAGGCTGCACCGCAGCGCTTGCGTTTTTGCTGGGGCTGCTGCCTTTTACTGACCTTATAGGCACTGTGTACCCTTATCTCGGGTATGCGGGGCTTGGATATATAGTATGCGTTGTATGCAAAGCAGTCAGGCAGCTTCATATGAAGCGAACTGAACTTATACAGAACAGGGAGGAATGAAATGGCAACTACAGAAATAATATTATCACTTGTCAAGCTGTTTCTGATGATAATACCGGGATATATTCTCTCGAAGAAAAATATAATTGACGAGCATCAGTGCAAGGGTGTGTCATCTCTTGTTGTAAACCTGACATGGCCATGCCTGATTGTATGCTCACTGCAGATGGATTTTTCGGTGGAGCTTGTTATCAACATGGGCTATATAGCGGCAGCCATGGTGTGTGCAATGATAATAGCCTATGCTTTTGCAAAAGGCGCCTGCAAAGCCATGAAGATAGACAAATCCAAAGCCTACCTTATTACCTTTATGCTTATGTTCGGCAATACGGGGTTTATGGGAATACCCGTATGCACTGTGCTTTACGGACAGGAGGGGACTTTTTATGCGGCTCTGCTTGATGCCATAGGTGATATATTCATATTTACCGCAGGCCTTATACTTATCGAAAAATCAACAGGCAGGCATATAGGTTTGAGCATAAAACATTTTCTTACTCCGGGGTTTGCTTCAATCGTGGTAGGCATAGGGCTGTTTGTGCTGGGTGTGCAGCTCCCCGATGTCATATATATGCCGCTTGACAAAATAGGGTCTGCCACAACACCTCTTGCCATGTTTGTTGTGGGATTCCAGCTTGGCAAAATACATTTCAGAGAGATGATAGGCGATGTCAGGCTGTATGCGCTTTCGGCACTCAAACTGCTGGCAATGCCTGTGATATTCTTTGCCGCCATGTCTGTGATATGCGGAGAGCTGTCGCTGTTTGCCAAGATTATAGTTCTGGAGATGGCAATGCCGGTTGCTGCCTGCACCACCATCTATTCGGAGCAGTATGACGGCGATGTGGGGTTTTCGACCAAGGGGGTGCTGCTTACAACAGTAATATCAATAGTCACACTGTCCCTGTTTGCGGTGCTGGTCGAGCTGTAGTAAAAAAAGGAAATGTACGGAATTAAAATTTCTGTTTCCATATATCGCACGAGGTAAAGGTCTGTATTTCGCAGTGTGCTGTTTAGAAATACAGACCTTTTTATTTTTAGCGGCAGACCTTTTTTTACGGCATATAATGTGCTAAAATAAATACATATTTTAGTAAGGAGTGACGATGGAATATGAACAAAATAAGACTTGCTGTGCTGTTTGGCGGCGTTTCGTCAGAGTATGAGGTTTCCTGCATATCTGCATCGGCGGTGCTTGACAACCTTGATAAAGACAAATATGAAATATACAAAATAGGAATTACCGGAGACGGCAGATGGTTTCTGACCATGGCAGACAGTGCCCGGATCAAAGACGGCAGCTGGGCAGATATGAAGGGTAATATAAGTGCGGTCATATCTCCTGACAGAAGCTGCGGAGGTCTGCTGCTGCTAAAGCCTTCAGAGACCGAAAGCATCAGAATCGACTGCATCTTCCCTGCTGTTCACGGCAGGAACTGTGAGGATGGAGTGCTGCAGGGACTTTTGGAGCTTTCGGGCATACCTTATGTCGGACCCGGAGTTGCAGCCTCGGCCTGCAGTATGGACAAGGCCATAACCAAGCTGATAGCAAAAGCCGCAGGCATTGCGCAGGCGGACTATATTCTTGTTGCGGCAAGCGAACTGAAAGCAGGTGAGGAAGCAGTGCTTGACAGAGTTGAAGCGCATTTCGGCAAATACCCTCTGTTTATAAAGCCGGCAAACGAAGGCTCATCGGTAGGCATATCCAAGGTTCACGACAGAGCAGAACTTTTGAGAGGCCTGACAGATGCGGCCGGTTATGACGAAAAAATCCTTGTCGAAGAAACCATAACCGGCAGGGAGATAGAAACAGCAGTGCTTGGAAATGATGAGCCTGAGGTTGCGAAGATAGGGGAGATATTCTCCTGCAACGAGTTTTATGACTATGAGGCGAAATATGCAGACATAGGCTCCAGAACAGGAATTATAGAGGATATATCACCGGAGCTTGAAGCAGAAATCAGACAGACAGCCATCAGAGTATTCAGGGCTATGGGCTGCAGGGGTATGTCAAGAATAGACTTCTTCCTGACAGAGGATAACCGCATCATACTGAACGAGCTTAACACTCTGCCCGGATTTACCTCAATCAGTATGTACCCAAAAATGTGGGAGGCGGCAGGGCTGCCGTATCCGCAGCTTTTAGACAGACTTATAGAGCTTGCAATGGAATAATATGCAGGGAGGATCGGTATGAAAGTCAGATATACTACAATGATCGCAGACAATATGAAAGAATCAGTGGCATTTTATGAGAATGTGATGGGCTTTGAAGTGCGGGAGGTATATAATCTGCCAAACGGCGCTCAGATTACGATACTTGACGGCGGCGGAGCCATGATAGAACTGATAGAGAGCAGCGATTTTGAGACAGGACTTTATTCTGTAGGAGTTGAAGTCGAAAACCTCGAAAACACTCTTGAGCAGATGAGAGCAAAAGGCGTGGAGATTACCATGGAGCCTGTAAGAACCCTTGTGGGGACAATGGCATTTATCAAAGATCCCAATGAAGTCAACATTGCACTGATAGAGCACGACAGATAACAGAGCGGGAGCGGTTTATGCAGACACAGTTTTTAATGGTATATCTTATGGCAGGACTTGCGGGGTTTTCGGCAATAACCCTTGTGATGCTTGCGGTAAGAGGCAAAAAAGGCGAGAAGCCTGTAACCCTTTACTATATGGCGGGCTTTGCCCTGAGCAATTTCCTGCTGGGCATTTTATATATGTTTGAAAGCTTCAGATATTGTATGGATGGAAGCTTTGAATACGGTGTTTTCAACAGAGTCGCAGATATAACGCTGTTTGTGTGGCAGGGCTATATGTGGATTATGTTTCTGAATTTCTACATCAAAGAAAGAAACCCGCTGTGCAGGGCTCTGAAAAAATATGCTCTGCCGGTGTATGCCGCAACTCTTTTAATATCACTTGTCGCCTACATATGGTTTTTTGATGAGAATTTTTTTGCAACAGGTACGGCAGGCTATGTGATGCAGATTGTAATTGCGGCGACAATGTCCGTATACACTGTTTTATCTACGATAGAGATGCTTTATGATACCGTAACGCGTCTTTTGAGGACATATGTTATTGCAGTGACCGCACTGCTGGTTGTAAACGGGTGGTGGAATGCGGCGATTGTTTTGCGGACAGTCAGAGGTGTGACCGTTATAAGTGATAATTTTGACATAACTTCATTTCTGCTGTTTGTCATAGGTGTGTGCAATACAGTGTATATATACAAGGCCGATTTCAGCCCTGTTTTTTACCCCAAAGAGATTGAAGCTTCCGAGGAGGAATCCGAAGAGGAGATGATAAACCGCATAGCGGCTCTGCATATGCTGACCCAGAGAGAGCGTGATGTATTTGCCCTTGCCTATGCGGGCATGACCAATCCTGAGATCGCCGAGGAGCTGTATATATCCAAGTACACGGTCAAAAGACATATGCACAGTATCTTCGAAAAGCTTGATGTTTCAACGAGGATAGAGCTTGTGCATATGGTCAAAGGGCAAAATGGACCAGATGGGCCATAGAAAAAACTGAAAATTTGAAATAGTATTAAAGCAGCAAAACGCTGCTTTAATATATTTTTGAGGAGGAAACTTAAATGAAGAAAAAACTATTGGCGGCAGGCCTATCATTTGCCCTGCTTGTAACTATGACCGCCTGTGGTAACTCAGGCTACAAAATCGACTCCGAGCTTTCGATGGCGGATGAGGTTCAGAGCTATATTGATGCGGTGGATGCCCGGTTTGCATATGATACGGCATACACACTGGCCTATGATGAGAAATATCTTTCAAACGAGCTGGGATTCAGAACGGCAGGTTCGGATGCAGAACACGCTGCTGCTGATTATCTGGCAGATCAGATGAAAGAAATCGGCCTTGAGGACATAGAAAAAGTTCCCGTTGAGGTCGACAAATGGCAGTTTAATGATGCCTCACTTACCATAGAGGGCACCGATGTTGATATTATGCCTGCATCATATGCCACAAACGGTACGGACGAGGACGGCATAACAGCGGAAATCGTAGATGTCGGCACCGGTACGGCAGAGGAGTACGAGGGTCTTGATGTTAAGGACAAAATCGTTCTTGCAGGTGTTGACCAGTGGAATGAGGCATGGATTGATATGTATATGGCAGAAGCCGACACTCATGGCGCTGCTGCTATAGTTACATATGATGTGGGCGGATATGCCACATATTCCGATGACATGATAAATATGCAGGATCTGTGCTGCAGCGATATTATGCCTTGCGTGAGCATAAGCAAAAATCAGTACAATGAAATTGCAGAGGCTATCAAGTCAGGCAACACAACAGCCACTCTTACAGTTGACAATGTTGTAGAAAAAGACAAAGGCACAAGCTATAACGTTATCGGTAAAATTCCGGGCAAATCATCAGACCAGCAGATGATATTCTCAGGACACTACGATGTATATTTCAACGGTTTTCAGGATGACAGCTGCGCAATAGGTCTTGTGCTGGGAGTTGCCAAGGCCATGAAAGAATCAGGATATACCCCTGAAAACGATATATACTTTGTATGCCACGGTTCAGAAGAATGGGGAGCTCTTGAATCCCAGTACGACTGGACAACAGGCGCATGGGAAATGATTACAGAGGCGCATCCTGAATGGGCGGAAAAAACAATAGCTATGTTTAACTTTGAGCTTCCTGCATTCTATGACGGTATGGAGCAGGCACAGATAAGCTGTGTTCCTGAGTTTGCATCAGTCGTAAAGAATTTTGCAGCTGACTCGGGACTTGCAGCAATAGCAGAAATATATCCTGACGGCCTGTCAGAAATATCGGTTGACACAAACTGTATGGAGGACGGTGTTTCCTACAGGCATGAGGGCGTTCCTTACTTCATAAACATACCGGGATCGCAGGATGGCGACAAGGGCTGGATACAGCAGAGATATCACACATTTGCAGATGACAGCGACACATACAGCGAAGAAGTGATGATAACCAATATGAACATTTACGGCGCGCTTTCAATCTACATAGACAAGACCCCTGCGCTGGAGCTTGACATTACCGCAACCTGCGACGACCTCAAAGAAGCGGTAAACGAGGACTATGCAGACGCCGATGAATACCTTGCAGCGGCAGATAAGCTTACAGAAGCGGCAGAAGCCAGAAACGCAAGAATCAAAGACATCAACGACAGATATGAAAAAGCAGTGGCAGACGGAGCCTCAGAGGAAGAAATAGCTGCCATCAGAGAAGAAGGCAGGGAGGAAAACAAAGCGACTCTGGAAGCTTTCAAATTTATACAGGATAACCTGATTGGAAACACTTTGGGAAGTGCTGTTGTGATTAAGCACACAAACTATCTGAACAATCTTGATATGCTGAATGGAATTATTGCAGCTCTTGAAAAAGGCGAAGCAAGCAACGATGAGGGCACAGGCGCTCTTGATATAGCATACGGACTTAACGGCGGCACCGAGTACGGCTTCTACTCGTTCAGTGAAGAGGCTGCGCTTCAGGAAAGAGCTTCAAGTATGGAAAAATACAATCCTGAAAACCAGTACTGGAATACAGACAGAGGCTTTGAATATACCGAAAACACATACAAGGCGCTGTACGGCATATTTGAAAAAATGGCTGATATAGAAGCCGGTAAAGATGTTGATTTCTCAGATGAAATCGCAATTTACAAGAGTGCGGTTAAAGACCAGACAGCCTGCCTTGAAAAAGATATGGCAGACGAAACAAAAGCTATGGGCAAGCTTGCGGAGATGATCAGATAACATAGCAGAGCAGAGCAAGCTGTGACAACTGCATAGTGAAATCAAATGAGGAATATCAGTAAAATGGTATTCCTCAAAATTTTGGACTGATTACGGTGGGAATAAATAGCCGTTTTGCTTGTTGCTGCCGTTCAAAACTGATATAATGACAGGGTGTGAAAAATACAGACAGAATTCAGCAGACGAGAGGACATATATGGTAGGTTTAGGCACGATAATCAATACGGCGGCAATAGTGGCTGCGGGTATTCTGGGTGTTGCGCTCAGGCGGGTTTTTCCCGAAAAAGTGCAGGACACTCTGATGAAAGCGGCAGGAGTATGCGTGCTGTTTATAGGGATAGGCGGCACAATGGAGGAAATGCTTGTTTTTGAGGACGGGCATCTTGTGGCCTCCGGCAGCATGATGATGATATTAAGCTATGCGCTGGGAGCACTGGCAGGAGAATTTATAGATATCGAAAAAGGTATTGAAAACTTCGGCATATGGCTGAGAAAAAAGACGGGAAGCGAGGGTGACAACAGATTTCTTGACGCATTCCTTACGGCTTCACTTACGGTGTCGATAGGAGCGATGGCAGTTGTGGGAGCGCTGCAGGACGGGCTTACGGGTGATTATTCACTGCTGGTTGCCAAAGCAATCCTCGACTTTATAATCATAATGATTATGGCCGCCTCCATGGGCAAGGGCTGCGCATTTGCCGCAATTCCCGTTGCGGTGTTTCAGGGCAGCATAACCGCTGTTGCGGGACTGCTTGAACCGATAATGACGCAGCAGGCAATTTCCAACCTGTCTTTTACAGGTTCAATGCTTATATTCTGTGTAGGTATAAATCTTATATGGAATACAGGGATCAAAGTGGCCAATATGCTGCCGGCAATAGTGTTTGCGGTTGCATTTGCATTCATAATGTAGAGAGGGAGGTCCTATGAGTTACAGAGAGCTTGTTAATGAACTTAAACTTGACGGCAGAGTTGTTGCCGTCACCAGAGTTTCCTCACAAAATGAGAAATTAAATGATGTGGGCGGCTGTATATACAGGCAGCTTGGCAGAGTGCTTGCGGGAGAGAGCATAGTGCTTGGCAAAGGCTCGTGCAGCTGTACGGGTTTTGACCACAACAGCGGACTCAAAGACGAAAGACCGGTGATACCCGGAGGCTTTGGAGTGTTTCTTTCAAAAGGGTCGGATCAGATGTGGACTCCGCCGGGAGAAAGATTCAAGTGTAATCCGCAGACTGCCGAGGCTATGTTTGACAGCCTGCCCAAAAATGTAATGGACGGATTTGACGCAATTAAATTTGAAGTCTACAGAGAGGGCATGAAGCCTGATATAGTTGTAATTCTTGCGGATGCCGATCAGCTTTCGGCACTTCTGGTGCTGCATGGCTACCACAGAGGAGAATACGACAGCGCTATTGCGACGACAGCGTCAGGCTGTGCGTCGATGCTCAGAATACCGTTTGCGGAGATGAAAAAAGACAGACCTAAAGCCGTAATAACGGCTACCGATATTGCACAGAGGCATTTTGTGGACGAAAACCTGCTTGCTCTGTCCGTTTCAGGCGGTGACTTTGAGAGAATGCTTTCGGTTACCTCAGAATGTTATTTTCATTCTCCGGTATTCAAAAAAACAAGAGCCAGAATCCACAAGGATGAGGCATCTGAAGAAAAAAGATTTTCAATACTCGCATAATATGCTCTGCACCGCTGCCGGCAGCGGACAGAAAGCTATTAAAAAGCGGCAGGGTGAAGGGCAACAGGGCAGGATTATATAAATTTAAGGCAAGTGCAGACTTTACAAAGTTTTAACATTTACCTTATAATAGACTTAACAAAACCGATATATTGTATAGCCCGAAAGATAAGAAAGGAAATTGTACGATGTCTATACGAAACAGGAAAGAAAGTATATTTTTTG
>CAVDMD010000056.1:0-14950 GCA_963609975.1 bacterium
GTTACAACCGGCAAATATCCGGGAGCAATAGGCAGAATCTGCTTTGAAAAATAGCAGATAAACGGGCATCATCACGGCATGGTGCCTTTTGGGATATTAACCGGATAAATAACGGCATACAAAAAGGGGAGCGCAGACAGGTGCATTCCCCTTTGGCATATAATTTAATTTTTGAGAGCCTGCATAGGAGCAGGAATACGTCCGCCTCTGTTAATCATTACAGCAGGGGATTTTTTGCTGACATTCATTACAGGACCTCTGCCTAAAAGTCCTCCGAAATCAAGCTCGTCGCCTTCATTAAGACCGATTGCGGGTATCACTCTGACTGCGGTTGTTTTGGAGTTTACCATGCCTATTGCGGCCTCGTCGGCTATAATTGCGGATATTGTTTCGGCAGGTGTGCTGCCGGGTATTACTATCATATCAAGGCCAACAGAGCATACAGCCGTCATGGCTTCAAGCTTTTCGATTGTAAGTGACTTGTCTCTTGCTGCGGCAATCATGCCGGCATCCTCTGTCACAGGTATGAATGCGCCCGAAAGCCCTCCAACGTTTGAGGAGGCCATAACACCGCCTTTTTTGACTGCATCGTTTAACATTGCAAGGGCTGCTGTAGTACCGCAGGCTCCGCACTGCTCAAGGCCGATTTCCTCAAGTATATATGCAACCGAATCTCCTATTGCGGGAGTCGGTGCAAGCGACAGGTCTATAATTCCAAAAGGCACGCCTAAAGCTTTAGAGGCTTCAGCGCCCACAAGCTGTCCCATTCTTGTGATTTTGAATGCTGTTTTTTTGATTTTGTCCGCAATCTCGTTTAACGGTGCGTCTTTTGGCATCTTGGCAAGGGCTGCTCTAACAACTCCGGGTCCTGAAACACCTACATTAAGAACACAGTCAGGCTCTCCGACTCCATGAAATGCTCCGGCCATAAACGGATTGTCCTCAGGAGCATTGCAGAATACAACCAGCTTGGCGGCGCCTATGCACTGATTGTCCTTTGTAAGCTCTGCTGACTTTCTGACTGCTTCTCCCATCATCTTCACAGCATCCATATTTATGCCGGTTTTGGTTGATCCCACATTGACGGAGGAGCATACGAACTCTGTTTCGGCGAGCGCTCTTGGTATTGACTCTATCAGTTCTCTGTCGCCTGCAGAAAACCCTTTCTGAACAAGCGCCGAATAGCCGCCTATGAAATTTACGCCTATATCCTTTGCGGCGCGGTCAAGTGTTCTGGCATATTTAACCGGATCTCCGCCTGAGGCTGCAGCCAGCATTGCTATGGGAGTTACCGATACTCTTTTGTTAACGATTGGAATATCGTATTTTTTCTCGATGGCTTCCCCTGTGCTGACAAGATCTTTTGCCAGTCTGTATATTTTGCTGTAGACCTTTTCACAGGATCTGTCTATGTCGGAGTCACAGCAGTCGAGAAGGGAGATGCCCATGGTTATTGTTCTTATGTCAAGGTTCTCCTCCTGTATCATGGTTATGGTTTCCATGATGTCTGTCATATTTAGCATTGTGTTCCTCCTAAATTCTGTGCATTGAATTGAATATGTCCTCGTGCATCACGTGTATCTGCATATCGGGAACCGCTTCCGCAATATTTTTTTTGAGAGCGTCTATCTCGCATGACATATCTGTTATGTCGATTAACATTACCATTGCAAAGTACTCCTCAAGTACCGACTGAGTAACCTCAAGCACATTTGCGTTGGCTTCTGCGCAGGCTCCCGCAACCTTTGCAAGGATGCCTACCATATCTTTTCCTATTACTGTTACAACTGCTTTCATCTTATTCTCCTTCTGAATTTATCTTAACATTCTACCACAATGTATTTGTTTCTATCAAGGGTTTCTTCAGCCTTAAATGATATATGAAGACCGGGATATTTCCGGGCAAAATATTTCCTGTTGGAGCTGTTGTGCCCTGCGGCATTTGAAATATCTCCGGGGCTGCACAAAACTGTGATTTTTCCCTTGCAGGCTCTGATCTGTTTTTCTATTTCGTCTCTTGCGATGGAGCTTTCGACAAGCTGCCTGAAAGCCGGGTGATATGTGCCGCCTGTAATGGCGCCGTTTTCATTTATGATGTCGGTTGATTTGAGTCCGACCCTGATTATATTTATTCCCGCAGCATCAAGAATCCTGTACATTTTTTTGGTTGTGTCCACAGCCTCATCAAGGGTAAGGGGCGTGTATTCTCCCCTGCGGTACATTTCAAGAAGCTCTGTATCCTCAATTATTATTGTAGGATAAAGCCTTGCTATTTCGGGAGCCGCCTTTACTGTTTCATAAGCTGAATATATGCAGCTTTCGAGGCTGTCTCCGGGAAGCCCTATCATAAGCTGTATGCCCAGAGTGAAGCCGTATTCCTTAATCAGCCTGCAGGCGTCATACACGACGGCGGCATTGTGGCCTCTGTTTGATTTTGCAAGCACGGTATCATCAAAGGACTGGACTCCAAGCTCTATGACATCTACGGAATATTTTTTCAGATTGTCAAGTATGTTTTCGTCTATGTAGTCAGGTCTTGTGGACATATGTATTTTGTCTATTATGCCGCGCTGCTTGTATTCATAAGCTATGGCAAGAAACCTGCTTTGCTCCTCAATGGGTATGCCGGTGAAGCTGCCTCCGAAAAACGACAGCTCTATGGTATCCATGTCCATACGGCCTAATGTCGAAAGATATGTTCTGACTGTGTTTCTTACGTCTTCTTCGGTGACATCGCCCTGCCTTGCCGTTATTTTTTTCTGATTGCAGAAAACACAGTCGTTGGGGCAGCCGCGATGACTTATGAAAACGGGTATTATTGCGTGTTTTTTCATATGATTGAGCCTATGTCCTCCAGTGGATAATCAAAGTATTTTATATTAAGGCCTCTGCTTTCGATAAAGGCCTGTATTTCATCATAATCGGGGTGGGCGGATATATCGCCGTTGAATATTATTTCATTTCCGATGCGGCCGCAGGTGCCTCCGATGAAGCCGTATTCAAAGCCCTTTAGTATTATGTGTCCGGGTCTTATGAGCAGCGCGTCAAGGCATGGTGAGACAGCCTTGAAGATGCCCCTGTCAGATGTGATTACAGAGGTTTCGTCTATTACTGCGGTATTGCATTTGGCATATCCCTGTTTCACATTGATTATTTGCATTTCCTTTGCCTTTGCGGCGTCAAGCAGACGTCCGGCAGTATATGCTGTATTGTGTATGAAATATCTGCCTGTGCAGGCGGCATTGAACGCTATGTCGTCAGGATAGCTGTATCCGATTTCAGATGGCTTTGCATGAATTATCTCATCTCCGAGTCTGCACATATATATGTCTGCGTGCGAGGCAATCTGAGGATAGACAAGCTCTGTCGCATACACGATATGAACATCATCCAGTGTGTTAAGATATTTTTTCAGAGCTTCTCCTGCGTTTTCGGATATGTATATCAACTGAAATCACCTCCTGCCCTATCTATTATACATTATATTTGTGGAAAAACCATAGGATTTGTAGTATACTATAAATTCAGACAGGCAGAATACACAGGATATACAGGGAGAAGTATTATGGTTAATATAGGTAATGAATGGGATGAAATATTAAAAGGGGAGTTTGACAGGGATTACTATCAGAAACTCAGGCAGTTTCTGATAAGCGAATACAGATCCAGAAGAATATATCCTGATATGTACGATATATTCAATGCGCTTAAATATACGTCATACGGCGATGTGAAGGCGGTCATACTGGGGCAGGATCCGTATCATCAGCCGGGGCAGGCTCACGGGCTTTGCTTCTCGGTCAAAAAAGGAGTCAGAATACCGCCGTCACTTGTGAATATATATAAGGAGCTTGAAAATGACACAGGCATTAAACCGCCGTCACACGGGTGCCTTACCGACTGGGCGGAGCATGGAGTGCTGCTTCTTAATGCGACACTGACGGTAAGAGAGGGACAGCCTATGTCACATGCGGGCAGAGGCTGGGAAATATTCACAGATCATGTGATAGAGCTTCTCAACAAGAGAGAGAAGCCGATGGTTTTCATACTTTGGGGCAACAATGCAAAAGCAAAGAAAAAAATGATAACAAATCCCGCGCATCTGGTTCTGGAGGGCGCTCATCCGAGTCCTCTTGGAGCACACAAAGGCTTTTGGGACGGTAAATATTTTTCAAAGACCAACGAATTTCTCGAAGCAAACGGCATAGAGCAAATTGACTGGTCAATCAAAGAATAACAGGAGGATTTATTGAAATGAGTATCGGAATTATTATTGCAATCGCGGTTATAGCTGTGCTGGTTATCTGGTTTATAGCTATGTACAACGGATTTGTAAAAATCAGAAACAGAGTGGATGAGGCATTTGCCACTATTGATGTCTACCTCAAAAAGAGATATGACCTGATTCCGAACCTTGTTGAAACAGTCAAAGGCTATGCTGCTCACGAGGAGGGCACTCTCGAAAAGGTTGTGCAGGCAAGAAATATGGCGCAGTCCGCAAGCAGCGAGCATGAAAAGATAGAGGCGGACAATATGCTTTCGGGAACTCTCAAATCTCTGTTTGCGGTGGCAGAAGGATATCCTGACCTCAAAGCAAATACAAACTTTATCGATCTTCAGAATCAGCTTAAAGCTGTCGAAGAGGATATAGCCAATGCAAGGAAATACTACAATGCGGTTGTAAGAGAGTTTAACACCAAAAGAGAGGTGTTCCCTTCAAATATTATTGCGGGGATGTTCAGGTTTGGAGCAAGACCTCTTTATGAAGTTGAAACGGCAGAAGAAAGACAGAATGTTAAAGTACAGTTCTGACGGGTATTGACATGAAAAAAATATGCAGCAGAATTTTAATTGTATTTATTGCCGTATCGGTTTTTCTGAGCTGCTTTGCGGCGGCAGGCTATGCGGATTCGGCATATACGACAGAGGAATACGATGTCAGCGTCAATGTTGATGAAGACAACAGCTATACTGTGACAGAGACGATTACCGTTCACTTTCCGTCATCGCAGCATGGCATATTCAGATATATACCGACAGACGGAGTGAAAATCGACAGAATAAACGTGCAGGATTACGAATACGAGGTATATACCGAAAACGGCAGCAAGGTTATAAAGATAGGAAGCGGAGATCTGGAGCTTCGGGGCAGCAATACCTACAGAATATCATACAGAATGAGAGTGTTTGACGACAAGGACACCTCAAAGGATTTTTTCTATCTGGATCTGATACCTTCAGGCTGGGACAGCCCGATTGAAAATGCCTCCTGCACCATAAATATGCCAAAGAGCTTTAATGACAAAACTCTGCGGGTCTACAGCGGCGCATACGGAGCTGACTCAAACAGCAAGGCCTCCTGCAGGACAGACGGCAATACCATAACAGTAACGGCATCAGGCCTTGACGCCTGCGAGGGCGTGACGATCCGCATGAATCTGAACGAGGGCTACTGGGTAGACCCTATGAACTATGATTATATGAAGTGGATAATCCCTTTTGTTCTGATTCTTGTTCCGATTGTTATGATTGCTTTGTGGGCGGCTTTCGGCAGGGATCCTGAGGTGGTCGAAACGATTGAGTTTTATCCGCCTGAGGGCATGACTCCTGCAGAAATCGGATATATTGTTGACGGCAGAATAGATCAGAAGGATATGTCCTCAATGATAATGTACTTTGCCGACAGAGGGTATCTCAAAGTGACGGAGTACAGGAAAAACAAAATAATGCTGACTAAACTGCGGGATATTGAAAAAACCGAAAAATCATTTGCAAAGACAATGTTTGAAGGTCTGTTTGCAGAGTACGATGAGGTTAAGATAGATGAGCTGGGCAAGAAATTCGGTGAAAAATATCTTGCGGCAAGAGAGCAGCTTGCAGGCTATTATGCAGTCAAGGACAGAAGGCTGTTTACTGTCAGATCAAAGGTGTTAAGAGTGACGGGCAATTTTGTAATGTGTCTGCCTGTGGCGGCTGCGGTAATATGCGCGGCATTTTATCAGCTGGAAATGATATACACTCTTGCAGCGATACCCGCAGGAATTCTGGTAATTGCAGGCGGTCTTATTATTACCTGCAGTTTTGACCGTATGTATGCACTCCCCAAAGGCAAAAAAATCGCAAGGTATCTGTGCGGATTTATAATATTTCTGGCAGGTGCGGCTGCCGGCGCGGGCTTTGTGTGGAATCTGATGAATATGTATTACGGAATAGGCGTATTTGCCTCTGCAGCTGTGACTCTGATACCTGTAATGCTTATGAAAGCAAGAACAGAAATATCGGCACAGTGGCTTGGCAAAATACTGGGACTCAAACGGTTTATCAAAACAGCAGAGCTTCCGAAGCTTGAAAAACTGGTTTATGAAAATCCCGACTATTTCTATAACATACTGCCGTATGCATATGTTATGGGTCTGTCAGACAAATGGGCGAAGAATTTCAATAAGATAGATATAAGGCAGCCTGAATGGTACAGCACCGGTGCGGGAGATGCGGTGTTTGATATATGGGTGTTTAATTCGCTTATGAGAAACAGCTGCAATTCGGCGGCAAATCATATTGTGTCTGCAATGCCTGATTCGGGAGGCGGTGCGGATTTCAGCAGCTTCAGCGGCGGAGGCGGCTTCTCCGGAGGCGGCTTTGGCGGCGGTGGCGGCGGAGCATGGTAACAAAGATAAATAAAGGCTTTTCACAGATGCTGCTGCATCTGATGAAAAGCCTTTTAAGTTGCTGTTTGTTTGCCGTATGGGACATAAAAAAGCAGCAGTATACGGAATTAAAATTCCTATTTCCCTATGCTGTGAGAATATGCGCCGTCATGTGTCGCCGAAAGCTCGGCACTGCTGTCGGGGCTGCCTTTGGTGCTGAAAATTATAACGCTTATAATTATTATTATACCTCCGACAAATGTGCCCATATCGGGAACCTCATGAAGCAGTATAAGAGCTATTATTGTAGCTATCAGAGGGTTGATAAACAGGTAGTTTGTAACCTCACTGGTGCGCTCTGTAAGAGAAATGGACTTGCTCCACAGGTAATATGCAAGTGCGCTCGGAAATACTCCCAGATATATCGCTGACATATTTGCGCCTGCCGTTGCAGCTGCAACCTCGTGAATCGTATCGGGCAGGAAAACCAGCATTTCAATGGTTCCGAACACCGCACTCCATGCGGCTATTTCCATACCGGTGTAGCCCTTGTCAGTGAGCATACGGTTAAGTATGTTGTATCCTGCAAATACCAGCGCGCACAGGAACATCCACAAGATGCCTATGTCTATTGAGAATGCCTCGCTGCCTGTACCGAATATATTGTTCCAGAACAGCAGAAGCACAACGCCTGCGAAGGCTGTCACTATGGTTATCCAGCCGATGCCGTTTATTCTCTCTTTGTAGAGCTTATAGACCGCGATTGATGTCATAATCGGAACAGTTGCGCATATGATACTGCCCTCGGAGGAGGACAGGGTTTCAAGTCCCAGATTAAAAAATATGAAATACACCGAATAGCCGGTTGCCCCCGAAATGAGGAACCAGCCGCAGTCCCTGAGGCTGAATGGTTTGCGCATACCTGTGAATGCCCCGATGATGAGGAGTATTACAGCGGCAAGCGCGCAGCGGATAAGCCCCAGATTAAATGATGAGATCTGATCGCCGATTACTCTTGTGAAAGGAAATCCCGAACCCCACAGAAGAACTGTAACGAATGCAAAAATATTTACTTTCAGTCTGTTACTCATGATGATACCTCTAAGTTGTATATAGATTTTATCAGGTCAGTACATTTTAACACAATAATATCAGAGGGGCAACAAAAATAGAGGGTGGGTGAATAATATGAGTAAATTTAGTAAATTCCCAGAGTAAATTCCACAGTGGAAGTTGCAGTGGAACTTACTGGGGATTAATATACTGAGTTCATTTACAAAGAATGTTTGAAATATATACAGGTAAAGTATATAATAGATACATCTGCGCGACGGGAGGTTTATGTATGAAACCGGGCAAATACAGGCATTATAAAGGCGGAGAGTACGAGCTTCTGTTCACTGCCGTCCATTCGGAAACATTAGAGCCTATGGCTGTGTACAGGGCGCTTTACGGTGATATGAAAATCTGGGTGAGACCGCTTGCCATGTGGGACGAGGATGTATTCACAGCAAACGGCACAGTCAAAAGATTTACATCTATGGATTAGAAGTGTGATTATGAAAAACTGCCATAACGGAGAGAATCCGTATCGGAGCGCTTGACAGAAAGGAGCGGGACAATGCAAAAGGTCAGACTGGTGCCTGATGCGCCGTTTGCAACAAAACTGGATATAGCAGTATATACCGTTGACGGTGACAGCGAGAAAAAAAGATGCATCGTCACAGCGGAATTTGCAAGAGGCGATATTGAGGAGCTTCAGAAACAGAATATGGGGCTTGACGAGGCGCTTGCGCATTACAGAAGCTGGATATATGATGTCGTAAGATATCATATACTTGACGAGTGGGAGCCTGTTTCAGGCCTTGACGAAACTATGGATATAATATGTAAAAAGATTAAAGATAAATTTTGAATACAGGAGGAAATATGGAACTGAATTACAAGGCAAAAAACATATACAAAGAAGGAACGGACATAGAGCAGATAAACAGCTTCTGCGAGGGCTACAAAAGCTTTCTTGACAGATGCAGGACAGAAAGATTATGCGCTTTTGAGGCGCAAAAAAAGCTGGAGGCAGCAGGCTTTGTCAGATATAACGGGGAAAAATTAAAGGCAGGCGGCAAATACTATGTGATTTACAGAAACAAGGTCACGATGGCTTTTGTTGCAGGCAGGCAGGGCATCGAAAACGGTATCAATATCATCGTGTCCCATGTTGACAGTCCCAGACTTGATCTGAAGCCTCATCCACTGTATGAGGACGGTGATATATGCCTTCTCAAGACTCACTATTACGGCGGAGTCAAAAAATATCAGTGGACTGCTATCCCGCTGATGCTTACAGGTGTGATAATAAAAGGCAGCGGAGAGAAGATAGATGTTGCAATAGGTGACAGCGAGGATGATCCGGTGTTTTATATAAGCGATCTGCTTCCGCATCTTGCGGCAGACCAGATGGACAGAAAGCTTCGAGAGGGTATTAAGGGAGAGGAACTCAATGCCTTTGCGGGAACTGTGCCGGCAGAGGGCGATGAAAAAGAGCTTGTCAAGCAGAACATACTTGTGCTGTTAAACGAGAAGTATGACATAACCGAGGAGGATCTGATGAGTGCGGAGCTTACGCTTGTGCCTGCACTGAAGGCAAGAGATTCCGGATTTGACAGGAGCCTTGTTGCAGCCTACGGACAGGATGACAAGGTATGCGCATACACTTCGATGAAAGCGCTGCTGGATACGGATTCACCCGAAAAAACAGCGCTGTGCATATGGGCTGACAAAGAGGAAATAGGCTCGATGGGAGTTACCGGCATGCAGGCTGATTTTTTCAGAAACTTCCTCGGCAGACTGGCAGAGACAAACGGTGTGAGCATATATGATGTTATAGATAACTCAGTATGCCTGTCGGCAGATGTTGACGCGGCATTTGACCCTACCTACAAGGATGTATATGATGCAAACAACTCAGCCAAACTCGGCTGCGGCATTGTGCTTACAAAATATACAGGAGCAAGAGGCAAATCGGGGACTTCCGATGCACCTGCCGAAATGGTTGGCAGAATAAGAAAGATTTTCAATGACGACAATGTTATCTGGCAGATGGGAGAGCTTGGCAAGGTTGACAAGGGAGGCGGAGGCACAGTTGCCCAGTTTATAGCCAACAGAGGCATAGACACAATTGACTGCGGCGTTGCGGTAATATCAATGCACGCCCCTTATGAAATGGTATCAAAGGCAGATGTATATATGGCATACAGAGGATACAGAGCCTTTTACAAAGCAAAATAATAAAATATATGGAGAGTGAAAATGGAGAGAGACAAATTCAGGAGCAGGACAGGCTTCATAATTGCCTGCATAGGTTCTGCGGTAGGTATGGGAAACATATGGCTGTTTCCGGCAAGGCTGTCCGAGTTTGGCGGAGCGGCATTTCTGATACCGTATTTTATCTGCGTTATAATTTTAGGATTTACCGGTGTGATTGAGGAAATGTCCTTTGGACGTGCCATGAATGCCGGCCCTATGGGAGCATTCGGCAAAGCAACAGAAAAAGCAGGAAAGGGCAGGAAGCCCGGAGAGGCGCTTTCTCTTGTACCTGTTATAACAAGTCTGTGTCTTGCAATCGGATACTCTGTGGTTGTTGCATGGATAATAAAATATTTTGTAGGAGCTGTTACGGGCACAGCGTTTAATATGGCAGATGTTGATGAATTCAGCGCAGCCTTCGGACAGGCGGCGGCGCCTTTTGGAAGTGTGGGCTGGCATTTGCTTGCGCTGGGTCTGACATTTGCAGTGATGGTTTTTGGCATAGCTTCAGGAATAGAGAGGCTGAACAAGGTAATGATGCCGCTGTTTTTTGTCATGTTTATAGGCCTTGCAATTTACATATCAACACTGCCGGGAGCCTCGGCAGGGTACAGATACCTTACCCATCCCGACTGGTCGAAGCTTCTTGACGGAAAAATCTGGGTATATGCTCTGGGTCAGGCGTTTTTTTCACTGTCGCTTGCAGGTTCGGGAACGCTGGTGTACGGCTCCTATCTGGGCAGAGATGTAGATGTTAAATTCAGTGCCAAGAATGTTGCGCTGTGGGATACCGCCGCGGCAATGATAGCCGGTCTGACTATAATTCCGGCTATGGCAACAGCAGGACAGGCTCTTACTTCGGGAGGACCGGGACTCATGTTCATATTCCTGCCTAATGTGTTTTCACAGATGCCGGGAGGACGCATTGTAATGATAATATTCTTCCTTGCAGTATTTTTTGCAGGGATCACATCACTTGTAAACCTGTTTGAAACGCCTGTTGAAGCGATTCAGACAAAATTCTCTTTTTCAAGAAAAAAGGCTGTGGCGATTGTAGCCGCTATAGCTGTAGCTGTCGGAATATGCATAGAGGGTACGGTTTCAGGCTGGATGGATATATGGTCGATATATTTCTGTCCGATTGGCGCGCTGCTTGCAGGCATAATGTTCTTCTGGGTATGCGGCAAAGACTTTGTAAATGAACAGGTAAGCCTCGGCGCCGGAACACCTGTGGGCAAATGGTTTTATCCTGCAGGCAAGTATGTGTTCTGCGGTCTTACAGTAATAGTTCTTCTTTTTGGAACACTGCTTGGAGGAATAGGTTAAAAAATGGTTTTACTTACAGGTGAGCATATCGCAAAGAGCTATACCGAGAAGCCTCTTCTTCGCGATATTAATATAAGTATACACGAAAATGACAAAACAGGACTTGTTGGAGTTAACGGGAGCGGCAAATCAACGCTCCTTAAAATTATAGCAGGAGAGACAGAGCCGGAGGGCGGCACGATTATACGGAACAATCAGCTTAAACCTGCCTACCTTGCGCAGAATCCGGAATATGACAGGGAGCTTACGGTAATAGAGCAGGCTATGGTCTATGCAGGCGCAGATATCCCCGAATATATGTGCAGATCGATGCTTAACCGGGTGGGAATGACAGAGCATGACAAAAAGATGTCCGAGCTTTCCGGAGGGGAGAGAAAGCGTGTGGCGCTTGCCGCTGTAATGGTTAAGGACTCCAACCTGCTTATACTTGATGAGCCTACAAACCACATGGATAATGACATAATTGAGTGGCTTGAGGAGCAGCTTATACTGTATAAAGGCGCTGTGTTTATGATAACACATGACAGATACTTCCTTGAGAGGGTTACAGATAAAATCTGCGAAATCGAAAACGGCAGGCTGATTACATATGAGGGCAATTACGACAGGTATCTGCAGATAAAAGCGGAGCGTCAGGAAATGGCGCTTGCCGGCGAGAGAAAAAGAGCTGCCATATACAAAAAGGAACTGAGATGGATAAGATGGTCTGCTCCTGCAAGGACAACTAAAGCCAGGGGCAGAATAGAGAGATTTAAGCAGCTTGAGGAAAGCAGACTTGAAATAGAGGATCCTCATCTTGAAATCGGGACATCAAGCTCACGTCTGGGCAAAAAGATAATTGAACTTAAAAACATAACCAAAGGCTATGGAGACAGGGTGCTTATCAGAGATTTCTCGTATATGGTTCTGAGAAATGATCGCATAGGCATTGTGGGTCCAAACGGCTGCGGCAAAACAACACTGCTCCGCCTTATAACCGGGCAGGAGACGCCTGATAACGGCAGTATAGAAATCGGAGAAACCGTAAAAATGGGCTATTTTTCACAGGAAAGCACACCTCTTGACCCCGAAAAGAGAATTATAAAATACATTGAGGAGATCTCCGACAATATTAAAACCGGTGACGGCTATCTTTCGGCATCTCAGATGCTTGAAAGATTTCTGTTTCCTCCTCATATGCACAGCGTACAGATAGGCAGGCTTTCGGGAGGAGAAAAACGCAGACTGTATCTTCTGAGCATACTGATGCAGGCTCCGAATGTGCTTATATTTGACGAGCCTACCAATGATCTTGATATAGACACGCTGACGGTGCTGGAGGATTATCTTGATGAATTTCCGGGAGCTGTTATCATAGTATCACACGACAGGTATTTTCTTGACAGGCTTGCAGTCAGGACATTCGGTTTTGAGGAAGACGGAAATATAAAACACTATATCGGCGGCTACAGCAGCTATGCAAACGACAGAGAAAAACGGCAGGCAGAGGCGGCGGACAACCGAAAAAACAAGCCTGAGGAAAGCAGACACAAAAAAGATGACGGCAGAAATCAGAAACCAAAGAAGCTGAGATTTTCATACAAAGAACAGCGGGAATATGAAACCATAGAGGAGGATATAGACCGGATTGAGGGCAAAATCAGAGAGATAGAGGCAAAAATACTTGAATATTGTTCGGATTTTGAAAAGCTGTCTGCATTATCAGAGCAAAAGGATGCTCTTGATATGCAGCTGACCGCAAAGCTGGAAAGATGGGAATATCTTTCGGAGATGGCCGCCAGAATTGAAAATGGCCATACTACATAAAAGCGTGAAAAAGGTACAAAAAATTCAAAAAAATCATACAAAAAAATTAGCGGTATGAAACAGATGAAATTATATGATTTAACGGCTTGAAAAAAATATGTCCGTAATTTATAATTTTTATAGACAAACGATAAAGAAAGGAACACAGTGCGCAAGCTGTGCGGGAGGAAATATGTATTCAATCGAAGAAATAAGAAAAACAGACAGCGAAATAGCATCAGCTATAGAAGCCGAAATCGCAAGACAGAATTCACATATCGAGCTTATAGCCTCAGAAAACTGGGTAAGCAAGGCAGTTATGGCAGCAATGGGCTCACCGTTTACAAACAAATATGCCGAAGGCTATCCGGGCAAAAGATACTACGGAGGCTGCGAGTGTGTTGATGTGGCCGAAAATCTGGCAATAGAGAGAGCAAAGCAGCTCTTTGGATGTGAGTATGTCAATGTGCAGCCTCATTCGGGAGCTCAGGCAAATATGGCTGTATTCTTTGCGGTATTAAAGCCGGGAGATACTTTTATGGGTATGAACCTATCAGACGGCGGACATCTTTCACATGGCAGCAAGGTTAATATGTCGGGCAAATACTTCAATCCGGTTTCATACGGTGTTGATGAGAACGGCTTTATAGATTACGATGAAGTCCGCAGGATTGCACTGGAATGCAAGCCTAAAATGATAGTCTGCGGAGCAAGCGCTTATTGCAGAGCTATTGATTTCAAAAGGCTCAGGGAGATTGCAGATGAGGTCGGCGCTTATCTTATGGCTGATATTGCACACATTGCAGGACTGGTTGCCGCAGGACTTCACCAGAGCCCGATAGAATATGCGCATATAACTACAACTACTACTCACAAGACCCTCAGAGGCCCAAGAGGCGGTATGATTATGAGCAGTCAGGCGGTTGCCGATGAGCTTAAGCTCAACAAGGCGCTGTTCCCGGGAATACAGGGCGGTCCGCTGATGCACGTTATAGCCGCAAAGGCTGTATGCTTCAAGGAAGCGCTGCAGCCGGAGTTCAAGGTTTATCAGCAGAACGTTGTTGCCAACGCAAAGGCATTGAGTGAAGGACTTATCAAAAGAGGAATATCGATAGTATCAGGAGGAACCGATACACACCTGATGCTGGTTGATCTTGTTAACACAGGCATTACAGGTAAGGAGATGGAGGCGCTGCTTGAAGAGGCAAACATCACCTGCAACAAGAACACTATTCCAAACGACCCTCAGTCACCTAACGTTACAAGCGGTGTCAGACTGGGAACTGCAGCTGTAACCTCAAGAGGTATGAATACAGAGGATATGGACAGACTTGCAGAGGCAATCTCACTTGTAATTAAAGATGCGGAGAGCAAGGAGAGAGCAAAGCAGATAGTTGCAGAGCTTACAGCCAAATACCCGCTTAACGCATAGCAACAGGATAAAAATATCAAAAAGGCATATCGCAAAGGTATGTCTTTTTTGCTGCTTCTCTATAAAGAGCACCGTAATATGCACAGACTGGCAGAAGATCGCTATACCAGTCTATACAGCAATATATATCAGGATATGTAAGGAACAATTATGGCTGTGCTCATATTTTTCAAAACTTATACAAAAAACTTTCAATGAAAATCACTGCTGACTGTCTCCCTATAGCCATTAAAATTTCAATATGCAGCGCAATTTAAAAAAGAACCCCGGAACTTCAATAAAAACCTTTATCCGGATTACGGATACAATCATCCTCTTTTTACTTCCGGGATGAAAATATACAGCGATACGAAAGTATCCGATTTTCTTTCTGAAATCACAGCAGATCAAAGCATAGATTTTTTAACAGAATGGAACTCTTCTCGTAATCACAGCGAAAAGATATATATATCAT
>CAVDMD010000057.1:0-14781 GCA_963609975.1 bacterium
ATTGTCAGCATATTCTTCGACATCTCTTTTTAACTTTTTCTTTGGAGTCATATTGCTTTCGGCTCTTCCAAGGGCGCGAAGCAGCGCATAAACCTTTCGATAATCTCGTCTTTTGCCGTCCATGCGCTCCATATCATCCGGAACATTTCTGAGATAGTCCGCTGATATCTGCATTGCCTCTGCGGCGCTTAACGATTGTGCTCCGGGCCAGCCGCCTTTTATGACACAGGCAATCAGGTCATCAAGCTTCACATCTCCGGTTGCGCAGGGTTTGAAAGCCCCGGCAAACATATCGCCAAGGGATACCTTCCCCGAAGAAATACCTGCTTCATACAGAGACATTGTACGCATTTTAACCCTGCCGATTCTGCCGCTGCGCAGTTCTTCTTTGATTATCGGTGTCGATGAGCCGGTTAAAACATAACGTCCTTTTTCGGGCAGCTGATCAACCTTGTATTTAACTGCGTTCCATATGGGAGGAACAACCTGCCATTCGTCTATAAGTCTGGGCAGATCTCCTTCTAAAACCAGTGACGGATCCATCTCCGCAAGCTGCCTGTTCATAAAATTACCTGCGGGATCTCCGATATATGATGCGCTTAACGCGTGATTTCTTGAGGTCCATGTTTTACCGCACCATTTAGGGCCCTCAACACATACCGCCCCATATATTTTCATCAGTCTGTCAATCTGTAAATCTATTATTCTTGGCTTATATCCTTCCGGTGTCAGCATATCACGCGCCTCCTGTCAGCTCATTATATCATATTTTTCAAGCTCATTGCATCTTTTTCGAGGATTTCATTCAATCTTTTTCGACAGTTTCATTGCAGCTTTTTCGATGCAATGAAAAAGCAACGAGGCTCAATGCCCCAGAACCTCCTGCAGAGCATCAGCATTCAGCAGCTTTATAACCGGAGGCGCATATGTGATTATTCCCCGGCTTTCAAGTTTTTTCAGTTCTCTGTGAAGTGAAGGCCGGGATACATTCATTATCATTGCCCATTTGGATACGGAATCAGGAATTTTTACCGTGTCTTTTCCGGTTTGCCGAGCCTGCATCAGAAGCCAGCAGGCAGCCTTCTGCGCAATCCCGTTATAGGACAGGAGCTCCAGCCTCTGCTGCAGCATATATGTTGCTGTCGCAATCTCTGCCGTAAGATTTTCTAAAATGCGGACATTCTTCTGCATCAGCTGTATCATATTCTCTTTTCGGAACATCATCACAGTAGCAGGCTCCAGAGCCACAATGTCACACGGATATTTGTGGTTTTGTGAAAAAACCGCAGCCGGACCGATCATTTCCCCCGGCATACGGACAGATACGTTGATCTGACTTCCGTCGGGAAACGGTTTTTGCGCCTCAACCCTTCCTTCAAGAACAATACCAATCCGGGTTGCATCTTCCAGAAGATGAAATATGATTTCTCCTTTATCGTAGCACTGTATGTGATGAGGAACCTCTGCCAGCACTTCCCGCAGATCTGCGGCGGGCACGCCGGAAAACAGGGGGCTTTTCTCAAGCACGAAATAATTCATAACAATTCTCCCTTCAATATACTGCTGTATCTATTATACATTATTTTTTTTATTTTTTGTATCTGCAGATACAGAATTTCATAAATATCTGATATATCCTTGAAGCATAAAGAAACAAGGAGGTTATCTCAATGATTAGGAAGATTATTCACATAGACGAAGAAAAATGCAACGGATGCGGGCTGTGCGCCGGCGCCTGCCATGAAGGAGCTATTGACATTATAGACGGTAAGGCCAGACTGGTCAGGGAGAATTTCTGCGACGGATTAGGCGACTGCCTGCCGAGCTGTCCGACAGGAGCCATCACATTTGAAGAGCGCGAGGCTCCCGAATATGACGAAGAAGCTGTACAGGCGGCAAAGGAGAAAAAGCAGATGAAAGAAATGAAGCACATTCACCATGAGGGAGGATGCCCCGGCTCCCGTGCGGCACAATTTGAGCATAACGTGGAGGATATGATTGTTCCTGCCGGAAAATCTGTATCCCGGCTCGGCCAGTGGCCATGCCAGATCAAACTGGTGCCGGCACAGGCTCCGTTCTTTGACGGGGCGAAGCTGCTGATTGCGGCAGACTGTACGGCCTATGCCTATGCTAATATGCACGAGGAATTTATGAAAGGCAAGATTACAATCATCGGATGTCCCAAGCTGGATGCGGTGGATTACACCGAAAAACTGACGGCAATAATCCGTGACAACAATATCAGGAGCGTAACCGTCGTTCGAATGGAAGTGCCTTGCTGCGGCGGACTGCAGAGCGCAGCGGAGACAGCGCTTCAGGCAAGCGGCAAATTCATTCCGTGGCAGATTGTAACAATCTCAAGGGACGGCAGAATTTTAGAGTAATGGAGGTATCACAATGAGTTATATTGAATGGAAAGAGAAAACGCCTGCTTTCAGGCAGATTGATGTCAGGGGAATTCAGGGAAATTTCTTTCAGGGAATCAGGCGTCAGGCCATACAGCTTCCCGCAGGAAACGGTCTGGAGATTATTCAGAATTTCGATCCCATCCCTCTCTATGAAGTAATGGAAGATCTCGGATTTGAGCACTATACCGAGCAGAAAAGCGATACGGAATTCCACGCATATTTCTATCGGGTAGAAGAAAAACAGGAGGAAAAGGATATTCCGATGCGCCCTGCGGCTCTGACCAATATGCCGCTGATTGATGAAAAACTGGGCAGTATTGCAGTAAACTTCTGGGAACTGACATGGAATGATAAAAACAGACATCTGCCGTATGAGATGCGTCTTCTGCTCTCACTTGCCAATGCGGTCGGCGCCGGCCGTATGCGTCAGGCAACAAGAGAGCTGGTCAAAGCATATATCCACGGCATAGACAGTGCAGCGCTTGATGATGTATTCGAACTGCTGGCATGGAATCAGGGCATCGGATATTTCAGCTCAGAGATCGGACCGTCAGCTTTGTTTGGGGCATACAAGATGATTAAAAACATGGAGAGACAGGGCAGAGCCCGCAGCGAAATCTGCGGGGCACTGAAGGAAGAGTTCGGAGAAAACAATCCGGACATCAAAGTGTAGGGAGTGTGGATATAATGACAGAAATCACAAAGGATACAAGGCTTACCGAGCTTCTGGCGGAGTACCCGTGGCTTAAAAAGGAAATCGTCAGGGTCAATGATAAGTTCAGGATGCTGAACACTCCTGTCGGCAGGCTTATGACGGGCAAGGCAACGATCGCTGAGATGAGCAGAAAATCCGGCACAGATGCCGATGTTATTATCAGTAAGATTAAGGAACTGATTTCGAATCACTGATAAGGCGGTGACAATATGAAAGAAAACGATTTATCATATGTTTTTCATCAGTAAACAGCAAACGGATTCATACGGCAAAGACACCCTGTTTCAGAGTGCCTTTACCGTATTTGTGTTATTTATATTTAAGGCATTACATAGACTATATGTTTCTTGCAACTTCATATGCATCCCAGATTGCATACATAATATTGCTTACTCTGCCCGCATCGCCCAGAAGATGAGCATACGGAATTTCTCTGCGTATTTCGTCATAAAGCTCTTTTTTGGAATCATATCCGACGGCGCAGATTGCCGAATCCGCTTTAATGACTTTAACGCCGTCAGGAGTGCTTACAGAATATCCTTCCGGTGTTTTTTCTGTAACGGTACTTCCCGCAAGTATATTAATATTGTTGAATACCAGCAGATCTTTGAGCATATCCGTATTGGCTGAACAGAGAGGTCCGCCGACTTTGAGTATTTCAGACTGCAGCTCAACAATTGTAACATCAGCGCCCTTTTCTTCTTTGAGCCACAAAGCTGTTTCACAGCCCACAAGACCTCCGCCTATAATTATTGCGGATTTTCCGGCATCTGCTTTTCCTGTAAGGACATCCTCTGCCGGCAGCAGGCTGGAGCCTGCGATATTCAGAGTCTTAGGTTTTGAACCTGTGGCTATGATTATTTCATCTGCATCAGAGGCTTTAAGCGCTTCTGCCGTAACCTCGGTTCCAAGTTTGATTTCAACATCTGCCTTTTTCAGCTGTCTTTCATACCATCTTATTAATGCGTGGTCGTCTTCCTTGAATTTAGGTGCTCCTCCCGGAATCAGATTTCCGCCTAAGGAATCTGTCTTTTCTATCAGTGTAACCCTATGACCGCGCTCTGCCGCAACTCTTGCGGCTTCCATTCCCGCAACGCCTCCGCCTGCCACTAAAACCTTTTTCTGTTTAAGCGCAGGATAAAGGCCATATTCGGCTTCTCTTCCGCAGGCAGGATTTACCGCACAGTTAACCTGTGCATACGCCGCAAGTCTTCCCATACATCCCTCCTGGCAGGACAGGCAAGGCCGTATGTCTTCTGTCTGCTCTCTCATAATCTTATTTGGAATATCAGGATCTGCAAGAGACGGTCTTCCTAAGGAAATTATATCTGTCCGGCCTTTTTGTATCGCTTCTGCCGCCATATCGGGGTCTTCCATTCTTCCGGATGTCATTACAGGCACATCTACAGCGGTTTTAAGTATTTCATTGAAAGGCAGATACATTCCCTTTTCAAAATACATAGGCGGGTGATTCCAGTACCATGAGTCATATGTTCCAACATCCGCATTGAGTGCATCATAGCCTGCCTCTACAAGTATTCTTGCAGCCTCCTTGCCTTCTTCTATGTCTCTGCCTGCTTCTGTGAAGTCTTCTCCCGGCAGTCCGCCTTTTCTCCAGTCCTTGGTAAAGCTTTTTAGGCTGAATCTCAGTGAAACAGGGAAATCCTCTCCGCATTCCGCTTTTATTGCTTTTACGATTTCACAGGCAAATCTCAGGCGGTTTTCCAGAGAGCCGCCGTATTCATCAGTTCTGTGGTTATAGAAGGATATTGCAAACTGGTCTATCAGGTAACCTTCGTGAACCGCATGAATTTCCACTCCGTCAAAGCCGGCTTTTTTGCATACAGCTGCAGCTTCTGCAAATTTATCTATATATGTATGAATTTCATCAACCGTAAGCTCCGTACAGGTAACACCGTCTAAAAATCTGTGCGGTATAGGTGACGGCGCAACTGCTGTGCGTCCTACGATGCTGGGAATAGATACTCTTCCGAAGCCTCCTGACAGCTGCGAAAAAATCTTTGCTCCGTATGCGTGAACTCTTTCGGTCATAGGCTTTGCTGTCTTGATAAAGTTCAGCGGATTTATAGTCGGACAAGGCATAGACGGCATAACACATTTCTCTATATCGTTTTCAACATATGTAACGCCGGTAATAATAAGGCCGATGCCTCCTGCTGCTCTTCTTACATAGTATTCTATGCCTTTTTGGTTATAGCAGCCCTGCTCATCGCAAAAACCGCCGGGACCCATAGGCGCCATTGCAAATCTGTTTTTAATTTCACATTTTCCTATCTTTACTGGTTCAAACAGAATTTTATGTTTTTCTTTCATAGCTTTTCTCCTTTTACTGTTTTACAGTCTGCCCTTGAGGATTTCTCCCTCAAACATTACTGTATCACATTTTATTTCTTTGATTTTACCGGCGGGAACTCTGAAAATATTATCGCTTAATATGCAGAGATTTGCTTTTTTCCCTGCTTCAAGACTTCCCGCTTTACAGGCTATGCCCATCTCGGCAGCATTGTTTATAGTATATCCATAAAGCAGATCCTCCAGGGCTATACATTCCTCTGCCGGCTCACGCTGCTTATCTCCCACAAAGATTTCATCCATTCTTCTGTGCGCGACTTCCATACCGTAAAACGGATTTGCGACTTCAAACCCGCCTTCATCTGTAATGTCCGATGAAAAGCATACCCTTGCACCCGATCGGATAATTTCATTATATGAATAAAGCGATTTGAATTTTTCTTCTCCCATATATTTTTCGGCGCCCTGTCCGAATATACCGCTGCACCAGCCCGGATTTACATTTACTGTTATACCAAGCTCTCCTGCACGTTTTCTGTCGTTTGGATTCGTCAGTTCGCAATGCATCAGACATATAAGGCTTCTGAATTCTCTGCCGGCTGCATTTTCGTTTTTTTCGGCTGCTTCTTTTGCATTAAGCGCAGTTCTGAAAGCGCGATCGCCGACAAGGTGTATCTGCATATTAATGCCTTCCTGATTTATACGCTCAAAAATATGAGTCAGTTCTTCTTCTGAAAAATTCAGAGTGCCATAATTGCCCGGCTCACACACAAATTCGTCTAAGGAGGCATATGTTCCAAGCTCCAGCGTACCGTCAAGAAAAATTTTTATGCTGTTTACATAAATGTACTCGCTTCGGTATTTTTTCTGCCAGCCTTTAACTCTGATGATTGCGTCCTCTAGTTCCTCTGCTTTTTTCATCATAGGCATACAATGCACATACTGTTTAAGTCTGCCCTGCTTTTCAAGCTCCGAAAGCCCCTGCAGTATAAGCTCTGATTCGGTAAAGCCCTCGTGAAGCCCCGTAATTCCATAGTCTGTAACCCTGTCTATAAAATCTGCCAGCAGCTCGGGGTCATTTTCTTTTGGCGGCCACCAGTTCAGGTTTTTGTACATTTTATCAATATCACCGTTAAACTCGTGAGCGTGTTCTAAAATTATTCCCGTAGGAGTATTATCTTCAAACCGCTCATAGTTCATAGAGGTTGTATTATCATACGGTGTATTTTTATCGACTTCCATCAGCTCCAGCATCCTGCTGTTTACAATTGAACGGTGAAAATTGACATCCATAACCAGAACAGGCCTGTCCGATACATACTTGTCCATAAGATATCTGTTTACACCTTCTGCATCAATACATTCGGAAGGGCAGGAGTAAGAATTAATAAAAGGCACTTCTTCTTTCGGGTGCTCCTCCGCGTAGTCTCTCACAACCTCCATTAATTCCTCAAAGGTCTTAAACTGCCTTCTGTGAAACCACAAAAGCTGCATACTCAGTGCTGTTGATGCTATGTGTATATGGCTGTCAATAAATGCAGGGATAATCATTTTACCGCCTGCGTCAACAATTCTTCCGCCGTCAAAAAGGTTTGACGCAGTGCTTAAATCGCCGGCAAATTCTATTTTATCTCCATCTATAATCAGGCTTTCAGCCCATGGATTATTCCTGTCTGATGTCCATATTTCGGCGTTTTTAATAAGTATTTTCTTTTTCATCAGAGCCTCCTATAAGCATTTCATAATCATATAGATATATGCCTGCAGCACTTTTGCAAGCGAAGGCTTATGTATCTTATCAATTGTATCTGTATTATGAAAAAGATACATAGGCGCCGAAAGCAGGCTTACTACAGGAATTCCTGCGGCATTGAAATCATATGCGTCAGAACAGACGTCGTCATTTGTATATGCGCCTGCGGATTTTGTCCTTACAGGGAAAAGCACCGTTTTTTCAAGATCGAATTTTGCTACAGCTTCTTTTGCCAGATCAAACAGTCCGCCGGTATCCGTAATATACATCAGTCTGGTTTCGTTTTCACCGGTCATAATAATATTATTTTCCCTGCTGAGATTCATCTCCTCCGCTATATGCTCTATACAGAAATCAAGTATGATATTTTCATTGCTTTTCTTCCTGTTTTCAAGAAATCCCACGTGCCCTTCATAATCGGTATAATGTGAGTCTGTAGATACAAACATCAGTGTTTTTTCCGGCACAATATTATTTCGCTTAAAAAAATCTGCAATTCCGAAAACAATAGACATACCGCTGGCATCCTGTACCGCACCCTCACATACTGCATCGTGATGGGAATGCACTGTGATAATATCCGCTGATCTGCCTTTGATTTCTCCTGTTACAACCAGTGCAGCTTTTTCTTCAAAAGAAGTCCTGAGATGAAGTGTCGCTTTTGCATTGCCTGCAGCCACAGCCTGTTTAAGAAGCTCTCCGTCTTTGTGTGATACCCATACTCCCGGTATTTCCATATAGCCGTCCATATCGACAATATCAATATAGTCCTCGTGATAATAATTGCAGTCCATAAAATTATGGAGTATGCCGATAAATCCTGCCGCACCCATTTCCATTGCAGTCATATAATTATACGGCCAGTTGTTCGGAGTATATATATCATATTTCCGAAGCGGTTTATCGGTTTTCCCTTTGGGGTCATACATTATTGCACCATCCACCCATTTCAGAAAGTCATGCGGGTGCTGGGGCTTGAAGTAAACATCGCAAAGGACAATTTTTCCTTTTACCTCAAGGCTTTTGAAATCAGAAGCCTCACCTTTGCCCGCATACACAATCTCCACGTTTGAAAGAAATGAGTCAAAAGTACCGGTCTTAGCTTTTCGGTTGCTTCCGTTGATAAAAAAGCTTTCTATTTTCCTGCCGCCGACAGACAGCCGGTAAAGGCTGTATTCCGGACATACGGACGGGATTTTTTCTTCTTTTATATTCTCCAGTCCGATTTCCTTAAAAACCTCCATGACATACTCGGCTGAGGCCTTGCCTTCCGGCGTACCTGTTTTTCTGTGCGGAAATTTTGTAAAGCCTTTTATCCACGTCATCAGCTGATCTGTATCTGCCATCTGGAGTTTACTGAAATCAACAGTTTTTTCTTTCGTTAGCTTCATCGTTTTTTCCTTTCAGTTACTGCATACGCCGGGCTAAATCATTTCTATCAGCCGGTCAATCAGCTCCAAAGCTCTTTTTATTCCTGAAACTTCGTCCCTGATTACGTCTTTTGCAAGGTTCATTTCTTTTTGTGCATAATTTTCAAGTATATCGGCTGCCCTGCTGTAATCCGGTGTTTCTTTGGCCATTTCCGCAAAAGTTACTTCTGCCGCGTCACTTAGAGTATACCTGCTCAGATATTTTCCGTCTGCCCATGAATTTTGCGTTGTCGATTCTATCCTGTTCTTGATTTCCTCCGCAAGCTCAGGATTAAACATAAATGAAATTCCCGCAAGGTCTACAAATGGCAATATCTGCTGGCAGGCATCTGCAACCTGTCCGTTTCTGAACATCTCAGCAGCTCCCATAAGCGCTCCTGCCTTGCTGCCGCACAGCTTGTGTCCCGTCATAAAACATCCGAAGGTTGTTGAGGCCATAAATTCTGTCGAATCTATTACAGTCTTAACTGCTTTGAGCAGTTTTGCATTGAAAGCCTCTGCAATCTGTTCTTTTTTAGCGGCATTGCTGTTGTATTCTGTAATCTTTGAATACAATGCGGCACCTTTTTCTTCCAGTGCTGTCAGCGCGGATATCAGTTCTGCCGTATCGCAGCCGTATGCTGCAAAAATCTGCGCTTCTTCTTCCGTAAGAGCCATGGCTTTTGCTCTTGCAGATATATCAAGCTTCATAAGCGGCTGACTGTCAAGGAACACGCCCAGAGCTCCGTACCAGAAAGTATTTGCTGCAAGTGCGTCAAGGCTGTAGGCCTCCCAGTTATCTGCCGTGGAATGATCTCTGCCCATATATGGGGATTCTCCCTGATACATCTGTTCGCTTATAGCATCATTCATAATGTACGGAATCCCTTTTCTCATAAATACAGCACTGTCCGTCCATGTTCCAAGCATATACAGTTCAGGGTTTACTTCTTTTGCAATTTCATCAAATCCGGCAATATCCTGCGGCATTACTCCTGTGAATTCTTCGTATGCCGAGGACAGCTCATACCCTGAAATCGGTTTTAATACTTTTTGTGACATTGCAGTATATTCAAAATTTATATCTGCATAGACTTTTCCGTCAATTTCTTCTGCATTCTTTGTCAGTATACCGTCAATACCTCTGAAATCAGGAGGAAATGCTTCGGCATTGCCAAGCTCGTGGCTTCCGCTGAAAATAAACCGGATTGTTCTTTCCGGTTTATAGCCCATATCCGTCATGGCCTTGGCTATACCCAGCAGGGTGGCTACAGATGAAATATTGTCCTGCAGGCATCTGAAATAATGGTCAAGATGCCCTGTATAGATGATTTTTTCGTCTGTTTTTCCTTTTATTTCTCCAAGCACCTCTAAGGTTGTTCCCTCGTTTGGGCGATAGTCCACATCGGTATACAGTGTGATTTCCATTTCGGGATTTTTTCCCAGCTGCTCTATTAAAATCTCAGCAGACTTCTGACTTATTGAAACTGCCGGTATTCTGCTCCATACAAGCGCAAAAGCTCTGATATCGTCTTCGCTTGCAATCTGCTGCACTGTGTAGTATATAACAGCAAGTGCGCCTCTGTTGTATGCTTCCAGCACCTGATATGTAAGCAGCTCTCCCATGCCGCTGCCGATTAATACAATTTTTCCTTTTATATCGTTTGCTTCAAAGGCTGCTCTGTCTCCCATTCCTAAGTCAGCAAGCTTTGCGGTAATGCCTTCTTCCGGAGTTCCCGGCGAATTGTTTGAGTAAAGGCTTATTGGCGGGATGGTTTCTGCTCCTGCTATTTTTATCGATCCGTCATTGAACTGAAATCTGTCTGTTCTGACAGGGACAAGCTCCACTCTTTCAAGCCCTATGTTTTCAAGCTCTTTTGCGATATATCTTGAGCCCTCGTTTTCTGCATCGCTTCCGCAGTTTTTGCCGCCGTATATTTTGTGATCCCCTATTGCAGAGTATTCTTTCATTATGCGATCCAGAAAAGTTCTCATTTCTTCCTGACGGAATATTTCATTCATTTTTTCAATATTTTTCAGCATTTTTGTTTCCTCTGTTCTTTCGGTCAAATTATTTAACAACAGTTCTCCTGTAATATTTATTTACTGTTTTTGCTGCAAGAAGTGATGTTCCTGCTCCAATAATACTTAATACTGCACATATTGTAAATACATATCCTGCACTGAACATCAGCCCCAGCTGAGGACCTATAATTCCAACAACCATTGTTGAGATTCCCAGTATGCCCATATTAACGCCCAGATACGACTGGCCATAGGATTCTGTAATAATTACAGGGCTCAAAGTAGTTATGCCGTTGTATGTAAGCCCCTGTATCATAACAGATATCGCAAAGAACCAGAAACTGTTCATTCCAAACGCCGTAAGTGCAAGCAGCATTGCGCCGTTGAATACCGCTGCAATGGCAGTTGTTCTGTATGGCCCGATTTTATCAGAAAGAATTCCCAGCACAACGCCGCCGGCACAGGCTCCTATATTGAAAAGTGAAACAATCATTGCTGATTTCATTGCTGTTATTCCAAGCTCTGTTTCTGAAATATATGCAGCATCCGCAGCCAGAACGTTACCTATCATCTGAATAAGAATTATTGATATAAACAGTATATAAAACGACGGGTGTCTGATAAGTTTTTTCCAGTTCATACCGAATACTTCTGTTTCCTCCTGCGCCTGAACTGCTGTATCCTCTGCGGTATCGGCTCCGGCTTTTGCCGCCGCTTCTGCCGCGATAGCATCGCCAACCTCAGGGACTCTCAAAAGCAGAGAACCGATTACCATAATAACCAGAGATGCGATACCCTGAAGAACCAGTGCAGTACCTGCTCCGAAAGAATCACACAGCATAACAGCTACAGGTGAAATTACAGCAACCCCTGCTGTGGCACTTCCGTAAAGCAGCCCTGTAACGAGCCCTTTGTGTTTAGGGAACTGAACATTTACTACAGATATAACGCTTACAAATACACAATACTGTGCCAGCGCCGTTACTGCACCCTGTAAAATTATAAACAGCAGAACTGACTGGACAATCCCGCTAAGCGCAAGGCTCAGTCCGTAGATAACAGAGGAAATAATAAGTATTCTCCTGATTCCGAATTTCTGAGATAAAATTCCTCCGATAATAAATGCCGGGGAAACCATACACATTGCAACTGAATATGCCAGTACAATCTGCTGAGGATCCCAGCCTTTCTCTGTGCTGAGCGGTCCCATATATACGCTGAGGCAATATATATATCCTTCCACTATGCCGATGACCATCAAAATGATTACGCTTAAAACCTGCAAGCTTTTTTTCTGTTTAATTGCTTCTACCATTTTTGACTCCTTCCTTAAAAAAATATTTATAAATTTTTACCGCTGTGCGGCATATAAACAAATCAGTTTCTAACCCTTTATTTTGATCCCTTCAAAGAAAACAGACTCAACTTCGATTTTATGCAGATTTTCAGGCTTCACTTCAAACGGATTTTCCGAAAGTATAATAAAATCTGCTGATTTGCCGGTTTCAAGCGACCCTGTTTTATCCTCTATGTGAAGCTGCTTCGCACTTCCCAATGTATAGCCTTCTATAAGAGTTTGCAGAGGCAGGCACTCTTCTTTCGGAGGGCATATGCTTTCAGGATATTTTTTCGGATCAAGAGGATATTCAATGTCCACTCTTGTATTTGCAATCTGTATTCCAAAGAGCGGATAGCTGCGGTTTAATTCCTCATATGAAATAGTGTCTGAGGACAATGCAACAGTTGCTCCCGAAAATACAAGCTTTTTGTAGCAGCCCTGATTTATCCATCTGTCCATGCCAAGGTATTCTACAGCAGAATCGCCGAATACTCCTCCCATCCAGTGCGGCGTAAGATTCAGAGTAATGCCAAGCTGTGCCGGTCTTTTTACATCCTGTCTGTTTACCACTCCGCAATGGGCTATTACAACCTGTATTCTCCAGTCGCCCTGTTTTTTAATCAGCTCTACTGCATCGCAGATGTTTCTGAAGGATCTGTCCCCGACTGTATGTATATGGACATCTATTCCTTCTTCATTGCAGATGGTGAAATATTCTATAAGATCTTCTTTTGAAAGGTTTGTCCTGCCGCAGTTTTTTTGCTCCGGATCGTTTGACATGGGCTCCAGAAGACCTGCAGAACCGTCAGCCATTGTACCGTCTATAAAAAGCTTCATAGTGTTGACTGTTATGTGGTCTGTCGTGTATCTGCGCTGCAGATCCCGGAGATACCGTATCCGGGTTTTCAGATCTTTCAAATCGTCGCATCTGACTGAAGCATCGTAATACAAATTCAGCCGGCCTTCCATATCAAGCTCATAAGTGCTTTTGATTTCCTGTTCGCCCTCCAGAAATGCGCAGAATATCCCTGTGCATCCGTAGCCCTTGAAAATATCATAAACCTTGGCGATATTCTCTTTTGCAAGGCCGTCAGGCGGATACCAGTTCATATTTCTGTATGCTTTATCTATATCCTGAAACCATGCGCCTTCTTTTATCCAGCCTGTGGGGTCGCCTTCGGAATTTCTCATATAAACAGAGACCGGTGACGGGTCCTGTGTATTTTTGTCTACTTCCATCAGATCCAAAAGCTTTGAGTTCACCCATGTCATATGTCCGCTGGCATCTTCGACCAGACAAGGCCTGTCGTTTATGCAGCTGTCCAGCATTTCTTTTACAGGGCCTTCTGTTCCAAACAGCCCTGTCGGATAATACTCAAAAAACAGAAACGGAATTTCTTCCTTTGTGTGTGTTTCTCCATAAGTGCGTATGTAATCCATCAGGTCTTCCGCCGTTTCAAAATCGGGAAGCTCAATATGCCACATACTTTTTGATACAAAACCGGGGTGAGTATGACTGTCTGTAAATGACGGCATTATAAATCTGCCGCCGCAGTCTACGGAATTATCATATTTATTGCCGGTTGTTTCTCCTATATAAATGATTTTTCCGTTATCCACCAGCATCTCCTGCGCCCATGGCTGCCTGCTGTTTACCGTATATATTTTTGCATTTCTATAAACTGTTTTCATAAAAATTCCCTTGCCAACTGATTTTCATAGTTTTATTCCTGTTTTTTAGTATAATATTGAGCCTGTTCTTAAACATTGCTGTTTCTTTTGTTTTTTTCTGAAAATTGTAATAATGTTTGACTAAAAAATTTTTTACGATATAATGCTTATGAGAAAGGAGTTTTTATGATTGGCATTAATGTTAAAGATGAACCTGTAAACTGCGGTAAGTCCGGACTCAAATCCGAGCTTCTGACCATTGGCCATTATCACCCGCATTTTCACTCCAATGCTATAGAAATTATTTATGTACTGGACGGAGCTGTAAATATCAGATCCTGCATTTCCGGCAGAGTATTAAAAAAGCACGATACATTCGCACTCGACCCCGGAGATATTCATTATTTGTGTTCAGACTGTGACAATACGGTTTTAATCACACATATAGTTCCTATGGATATTCCTGACTATATTATAGATTCTTCTTTTTTTGCCTTTGAATCCAGTGAAATGCTGCCTTTTCAAAAGCAGGCCATGAAAGACGTTAAAGATATGCTGCTTTCAGATGCAATGACTTCTGTCGGAGAAAAAAAGAAAACCGAAATATCAAGAAAAATAATGAATTTGTTTGTGAGATACTTTGACTGGCTTAGTTTTATGTGCAACCCGGACGACCCTCTGGGTATTTCTCAGGACAGAGTTCGCAGAATTATAAATTACTGCACATATAACTGCGAACAAAAGATAAGTATTAAAGATTTAGCGGAGATGGAGCATATAAATGAAAACTATTTTTCTGTTATCATGTCAAAGACGAATTTCAGGAATTTCAGAACAATGCTGAATTTCTGCAGGTGTTACAGGGCAGAAAAGCTTCTCCTTACAACTGAGCTTAATATCGTTGAGATTTCTTTTCAGTGCGGATTTTCAGACCCTAAATATTTTTATGCCGCATTTAAGAGTTTTTTTGGATGCACACCTTTTCAGCTGAGAAAAGATTTCAAGGCTATATGTTCAAAAAAGGACAGCTTTGCTGAAATAGACGGCAGGCTAAAGAAAAAGGTTCTTTCAGAATATATCTATGACTATTTCCTTATAAATACACTTGAATGAAATTATTATCACTCTGACAGCCGGTTTTTTAGCAG
>CAVDMD010000058.1:0-14478 GCA_963609975.1 bacterium
GCGCAGACGAAAAAGACGACCTTGCAAACAGACCGGAAGACCTTGCCGAAATTGCAGCTCTGGCAGACAAAATAAAATGATGGTTATAATGAAAGCTGTCGCACTTATAAATAAACCATTAAGTGCGACAGCAGCGCTGCGTAATATCTGAAACATGTATATATGTTTACATCTGCATCATTTCAATAACTACTCCGAATGGATCCTTGAACATCATCCAGTAGGCAGTTCCGCCTGCTGCATCAGGTGTTTCCCAGCCCATCGGCGCTGCAAAAGGATGAAGATCGTATTCTGCCAGCTTTTTAACATATGCCTGTATATCATCAACGAGAAATGACATATGCTCTTTGCCGTTGTAGTCAGACATGTCTGAGCCTTCAAGAACTCTTGAGTTTTCAAATTCAATCAGTTCAACCTGACTGCCGTCAGCGCATTTGAGGTGTGCAATCCTGTGAAGCACATCTCCAAGCCCCATAGCCCTTGTCTCATTAAAATCAGTTACCCATTCACAGGGACCGTCTGCAACCTCAAGGCCAAGAACGCCGTTGTAAAACTCTATTGCCTTGTTAATATCTTCGACAACAACTCCCGCATGGACAAATCCTAATACTTTCATTATAAAGCTCCTTTCTCTGCTGTTTTGCACAGCAATATCCGATTATATAAGCATAACCATTGGCTGCCCAATGGTTATGCAATGTATGCTAATAGCTTATCTGCTCCAGCTCTGCAAGAACGTCTTTCATAATTTCAGGATAATCATCCTTGAATATTCTGAACAGAGTCTGGTTCATATAACTTGAATCCTCAGGCGTGTCAGCCACAGCGGGCGCGTATTTTCTTATAACCTCAACTGCTTCCGGAACTTCCATAGCTTCAAACAATCTGAGATTTGGTCTTACAAATTTCATAACTTTCACCTCCGGCTCTATAACTCAATAATAATTTTTGACGGTAAAACACTTCTGTCCATAGCATGATCAAATGCCTGCTGGCCTTCGCTTAGTTTGAATTTTTTACCTATATATTTGGTGACATCAATTTTCTTATCGGCAATCATCTTTGCAACCTCTTCAAATTCAGGCTTTGTATAGCCGTAGCTGCCTGTAACGGCTTTTTCATCTTCAGTAAGGTCGTAAAGGTTAAGAGCTTCTCTGTCTCCCGGAACCTCGGCAACGATTACGGCAGTGCCGCCGTTTTTCATACATACGATGTGCTCATTGGCATTTCTTACACCACCCTTGATGTCTATATATGCATCATATCCGAATTCGCTGCTTGCAAGCTCCATCAGCTTTGTATAGAAACCCGGCTCATTGCAGTTAACAAAAGCATCGATTACTCCGCTGTCAAGGTATGGCTGTGCTCTTTCCAGCACTGCATCGGTAACTACTATTTTACTTACTCCCTGACCGCGTGCAGTTTCGGCAAGAAGCCCTGTAAGTCCGCCGACTCCGCTTATCAGCAGTTCCTGTCCGGGTTTAATGCCTGACTTTTTCAGAGCATGATACACTACTGTTGTAGGCTCGATGAGAGCGCCTTCATCAAATGTCATATTGTCATCAATTTTTATAACATTGTAAGGAGGCACCAGCTGATATTCGGCTGCAGCCGATGATCCGCCTGTTCCGCGAAATACAGTAGGACATAAATTTGTCAGACCGGCTTTGCAGAATTCACATTTATGGCACGGGTGGTTTGGAAATACCGCAACCTTATCTCCCGGCTTAATACCTTCCATTTCACCGGGATCTATAACTGTGCCGCTATATTCATGACCCCAGATCTGACCCTCCATACTTCCGTCCGTAAATCCGTGCTTGTCAGTTCCGCATATTGCGACAGCATGAATTTTAACCAGCACGTTTTTTCCGTCTGCCTCAGGTGTTTTTACTTCTTCATAAAAGATTTCACCGGGCTTACCCATTCTCGATACATACATATATAAACCTCCATCTTTTAATAACAGAACTGACAATCATACTTTTATCAGAGCAGCTGCAAAGCAAAATTGGCTTGTAAATGTAAAAACTGCAGTCTGTTTATAATCATAAATATATGATGCTAAAGCCTTGCGGCTATAGTGATATTGACAAGGAAATTATAGCGGAGTTTCTGAAAAATCAATATATCCCAATGTATATACTTGGGGTAGCAATAAGTACCTTTTTGTATGGCTGCAGACCGAAGCGGCATGATAAAACGCCTTCTTTGGAAGGGCTTGTGTAAAAATCCGGAGAGGATAAATAAATGATCGTAAAAAATATCAGCAGGGCAAAAGGGAACAAGGAAAAACCTGCAGCTGGTAATGAAAATAAAGCAATGCCGGCGGTATAATATACAAAGGGATAAGCCGGACAAGTGACAGGTTGCCTGTACGACAAAGTAATAAAGCAAACGAGTACGTAAAAAGTAGCCATAAGTATGTATATCAGCCCCCTTTTTTATATGATAATATACTTGCAGACATCAATGTGAAGAATACAGATAAGCAATATATTATATACAGCAATAAAACAGGAGAGAGGTTTTCAGGATGAAAAAAAACAGAGAAGATATAATCGCATACATACAGAGCCTTAGAAATATGTACCCTGCTGACCTGCCAAAAGGCAGTGACCTTGTAAAGGAAGGCATGGAAATCGGAAAAACATTCGAGGCCGGATATAACAGGTTCTGTCTTGAAAAAGGCTATGATAACCATATTGAATACAAAAAGGCCTGTATGAAGGAAGGCAAGATTGTATGGCAGATACTTCTGGGTCTTGGCACGCTGGATGAGCAGCTCAAAGGCATCAGAGACATTTATGAATTCTGTCAGAGGCTGGATTTTGAAATGAATGTTATTCAGACGATTCCATCGCCGATAGTCGCACTTCCCAAGGAGCTGAGAGCACAGGCTCCTAAGACAACAAGCTATCTGCTCGATGGTTTTGAAGACTATAAGAAGCATCTTGATGCAGCGCCTCTTGAGATTTTTTTCTGCGACCATCATCTGTGTACCCCTGATGCGGTTAATTCAACAATAAACGCCATTAAAGCGGGCTCAACCCACGTAGGCGAATTTTCACAGTTTATATGGGACCATCCGGGATTCAACGATGATGTAAAACGATATTCCGATATGGTCAGATCCTTTGGAATTATGGCATCCAAAAGAGACAGGTTTTTTTCTGCCGAAAGCTATCTTGATGACGGATTTCCGGGATTTTGCATGGATCTTGTTTCATATGCCGCATATGCAATGCTTGAAAAATATATAGCGGTCGATTTGTGCGGAGCCAGATATACCTGCAGCTTTGGAGGACTTCTTGCTGAATGTGAATCCAGAATGCCGCTTGCTATGGCTTTGTCGGAGCTGCTTTCTGTTGAAGATCAGCCGGGGCTGTCATACATCAACAGCTCCACTACAAAACAGTGGGCGCATGATATCGATGCCAATTACGGGTTCTCGGCTCAGGAATTTCTTATTGAAATTCTGTGTGAAAGAAAATACAGAATGGGCCTTGGCATAAACCCTGTTTCAATTACAGAGGCGTTGAGAGTGCCTACAACACAGGAACTTTGCAATATTCTTTCGGCAGGCATGAGACTGCTTGAAAACATAGAAGAATGGGACAAGATAATAGACTGGAGCCTTTATGAGAAAAAAAGAGACGGCATTATAAAACAGGCAAAAATAATGTTCAATAATATTCTTGAGGGCTTTGAAGCCGCAGGAATCGACATAAATGATCCTTTGCAGTGGCTGCTTATCCTCAAAAAATTCAACAGAAGCAGTTTTGAAACCATGTTCCATCCAAGCATTGATGAGTTTGGAGAGTTCAGACCGTATTATCCTACAGAGCTGGGACGCGATACAATCTGCAAAAGAGATGCCATAATCGAAAGAATGGATTCAGATGGGCTCAAAGATGTTTTGAAGAGCAAAAAAATAATAGTGGCTTCAGCCGACACTCATACATACGGACTGAATCTTGTTGAGGGAGCATTGAAATGGGCAGGTGCGGACGTTGTAAACGGCGGACTTGACGTTGAGCCTGTAGAGATTCTTGATATTGCTGACGAAGAAGATTCAAACATAATCGGAATAAGCGCTCATAACGGACAGGCACTGGGCTTTGCAAGAAACCTGAAAGAGCTTGCAGCCACACGCAGGAAGGACTATTTTGTATTTATGGGAGGAGTGCTTAACGGAATACTGCCGGGGCACTCGGAGCCTTCTGATGTAAGCGGACTGATTGATGAGCTTGGCATACACGCTGATGATGATATTGAAAAGACAATAAGAAAAATTGCAAACTTATAGAGGCTGTTACCTGCATATATACAACGGTTAATGTCATAATGCGACACAGACGATTACAGATTGAAAGTTCATAAGAAATATCTCCTGCGAACAGTGAGAGATTAAGACAGAAGAGCATTTGTGACAGTAAAAACACAGATGCTCTTTTGCGGTATATGGCAGTCCGGTTAAAATACTTTTTAATTATTTGTATTTTTTGTATAATTGACATAACAGGAGAGGTTTGAATATGGAATATATATTAGGTATAGATACAGGCGGTACTTATACAGACAGTGTGATAATCTGTGAGCAGGACAGACATATTGTTGCTAAAGCCAAGGTTTTTACAACTCATGATGAGCTTTCGGACGGAATCCGCAGCTGCATAGGGAAAATGAACTTCGAAGATGTTAAAAAAATAAAAGCAGTGCATCTGTCGAGCACAATAGCCGTCAACAAAATACTTGAGGGTGGAGCTGAAGCCATAGGTCTGCTGCAGATAAACAAATGTGCAGCAGGCAAACTCCCATGCAGATACAGATATGTTGTAAGTCTGCCGCCAAACTGCAGCAAAGGGCTGGTGGAGATAAACGAATGTGATATGGCTGAAATCAGAAAAATGTTTTCCGGAAACGTGAAGGCTGTTGTGGTGGCGGCGCCGCCGTCAAAATACAGCGCAGATACGGAGATGTCTGTTGCCGGAATCATTGAAGAGAAGCTGGGCATAAAATGCGCAGGCGCTTCATGCTTATGCGGGCATGACAGCTACAGCACCAAAATAATAAATGCAGTATTTACAGTATTTCTGAAACCGGTAGTGGAGAAATTTATAGGCAGTGTAAGAAAAATTATCGGGGAGTACGGCATTGCAGACAATGTTTTTATCGTTAATGCATTGGGCAAACTCATTACGTGTGATGAAGCTGTGCACAACCCGCTTGAAACGGTTTTTTCAGGGCTGGCGGCAAGTGTGAACGGCGGGATAGCATTAACAGATGAAAATGATTTTCTTCTTGTGGACATGGGCGGCACAAGCTCGGAGGTTACGCGAATTATAAACCGGAATTTCAGTGAGATTAAAGGTGTTTCGAAGATTGACGGGTATGCAGTTAAAGAAAAAACCATGAATATTAAAAGCTACGGTGTAGGGGGAGACAGTTATATACGGATTACACAGTGCAAAGATATACAGGTGGGCCCCTGCAGGGCGATTCCGCTGTGTGTTGCAGCCGACAGATATTCCTATCTGTATGATGAGATTGTGACATACCGGAAGCCGGCAGATTACGAGATACTTACATCTCAGGAAATCAACTGCTATATCGGAATTAAGGGAGCAAAGCTAATCGGTCTTAATAATATGGAAGCTTTAACAGCAAGGTATCTTATGGACAATCCTCATAATGTGTTTTATATAGCCGAGCATTTTAATACGGATGTGGACGCGCTGCATATGGACAGGCTTGTTAAACAGAATGCAGTAAGGCTTATTTCTTTAACGCCTACGGATATACTTCACGCCGAAGGGCGGTTTAACAGATGGGACAGCAGAATTTCGCTGGCTGCCGTAACAAGAATGGCAGATGCGATGGGTGCTGAAAAAGAAGAGTTTTTAAAGGCTGTTAATGAGAATATAATAAATGCGCTGTCAAAGGTATGTATGCAGGGAATTGCATCATTTGAAGATGTTGAATTCGATTTTGATGAATGCAGCGGAGCGGAGTTTATTCTTAACAGTTTTTTTGAAAACAAAAACAGGCTCTTAAAAACGGAATTCAGCATTAACAGGCCTATAGTTGCAGTTGGCGCTCCTGCAGGAGCCTGGATGGACAAGGTGGCAGACAAAATGAAAACAAAAGCAATAATTCCGGAGCATGGAGAAGTTGCAAATGCTTACGGTGCAGCTATTGCGGCGCACAGTTAGAGAGCGGGTGAGAATATGGCATATGTACTGGGAATTGATACCGGCGGAACTTATACCGATGCTGTTATTATTGAAAATACAACAAAAAAGATAATACGCAAAGCCAAAACCCTTACAACCAAAAATGACTTGAAAAAAGGAATAGAAACGGTTATCGACAAACTTGACATATCGGACTGCGGGCTGATAAAAATGGTATGCCTGTCTACAACGCTGGCAACAAATGCGGTAGTCGAAAAACAAGGGTACAAAACAGCCCTTATAAGTATAGGCAAAACACCTGCAGGGAACACTCCTGCCCAATATGTGTATACAGTTTCGGGAAAAATCAGTATAAAGGGCTGTGAAACAGAGCCGCTGGTTGAAACTGAAATCATAAAAGCGGCTGCGGAGCTGAAATCAAAGGTTGATGCTGTTGCTGTTTCAGGCTATGCGAGCGTCAGAAACCCGTCTCAGGAAATCAGAGTAAGGGATATTGTAAATGCCGTAACAGGGCTTCCTGTGTTTTGTGCCCATGAACTTTCGGGGAATTTAGGCTTTGAAGAAAGAACAAATACAGCTATATTAAATGCGGGGCTGATTGGAATTGTAAGTGAATTTATTGCAGCCACAAAAGCGGCACTGCGCAGCAAAGGCATTTCCGGAAGAATGATGATAGTAAAAAGTGACGGCAGCCTCATGGACGAAAAACTCGCATCCGAAAGACCTATAGAAACTGTTCTGTCAGGGCCTGCTGCAAGTATAACAGGTGCTGTGGAGCTTAGCGGTGCCGATAACGCGATTCTGCTTGATATGGGAGGAACTACGGCAGATATAGCTGATTATGACAACAACTGCATAAAAATAAGCTGCAGAGGAGCAAGAGCATCCGAATGGCGGACAAGCGTAAGAGCTGTTGCCGTTTCCACACATGGAATAGGAGGAGACAGCTGGATTCAAGCAGACGGGGGCAGGATAAAAGCCGGGCCGATAAAGGCAGAGCCGGTATCAAGAATAAGCAGTGAATATAAAGGGTATCTTAAAGAACTGAAGATAATAGATGAAATGCCCATATCATGTGAAAAAAAGATGAACTGCAGCAGAGGCTATATTTATACAGGAAAAAAGAACGATATATCAGGGGAGCCTCATACATATATGTATTTTGAAGAAAACAATATACCGGTGCCGGAGGATGTGCGTATAGTTGACATAACACCGACAGATCTGCTGTGCCTAAAAGGCATTTATACCAGCGGCCTTGATGTGGAAGCTGCGCAAATCAGGCTGAGAATCATAGCAGACTGTATGGGAATTGATACAGACAGACTTGTCTGTATGATGACAGAAGAAGTTGAAAAAACAGTTTTTATGGCTTGCCTGCAGAGCTTTGCCGATTTTTCAGGTAAAAATACGGACCTTGGAGCAGAACCTGCGGCCGTTTATCTGGCGGATAAGATGTTTTCAGAAAAAAACAGCAGCTTTCTGAAAGTTGAGGGACGATTAAAAAAGCCTGTGGTGGCGGTAGGCGCGCCTGTTAAAGCATGGCTTCCGCATATTGCAGAGCGACTGCATACTGATATTATTATTCCCGAAAACAGTGAGGTTGCCAATGCGGTGGGGGCGGCGCTCGGGTATATATATGAACGGTCAGAAGCGCTTATAAGAAAAGAAAAAAGCAAAGGCGAGTATTACCTGTTTTTACCTCATGCAAAAAAACAGTTTGCCGCCCAAAAAGAAGCGCTTGAAGCAGGATTAAAAGAACTTGAGGAAGATGTGCGCTCAAAAGCGATGAGGGCGGGGTGTAACAAACCTGAAATCACAATAGATTATGAAGATATATATGTGGATGCTTTCGGCAACAGCGAAAGCGTTTATGTGGAAACAAGAATTACAGCAGAGGCAACGGGAGAACCTGATGTCTGAATTTCTTTCTTGCTTATATCCTTATATCTTTTCGGTAAGAGCAGTACATAAAAATTACCGCCCCAAAGGGCGGTAAGATGATTTATATAAGTTTTAGTTTTTCGAAGATTTGTTTCTGGGTCTTTATTTCCATTTTGCTGTATATAGAGGCAAGGTATTTTTTTACGGAAGGAATGCTTATATACAGCTCCGAAGCAATCTCTTCGTTTTTTTTGCCTTTGAGGACTTCTTTTATTATATCAAATTCACGAGGTGTAAGATAATATTTTTCTTTGGCTCTGATAAGCGTCTGCTGGAAGAAATATGACAGATCATAAGCTACCCCGCTGTATTTGATATTGCGGCTGTGGTTTGAATCTGTGCGTGACGTTGTGAGCTTGCTTACCTCAAGGAAAATAGGAGTGTCATCAAATTTATATTCCTCACAAAGCTTGTCCTTGCCGCTTTTGTCAGCAGTAAGATTGCAGCAAAGGCTGATAATCTTACGTGATATAATCCCTGAATTTTCGGCTTCGATGGCTTTGAACCTGTTGTTTGAACGCACAATATGCAGGTTTTCGTCGATAAGACATATGCCGGCACAGTTGTAGTTCTCCATCATAAAAGGAATTTCATTTGACTGGTCGCATTCCATATAATGCTTAAACACATTTGACAGATGAGGCTGAAGCATTTTTGCCAGCATAAGCTCATTGTCGTTAAAATCAGATCTGCTGCCGTTTCTGTAAAAGGTAAACAGGCCAAGCAGTCCTTTGGAGCTGTTCAGGTTGATGTTTCCGTCTATGGAGTAAATGCAGTCGTTTGGAAGGAGATAATCCTGCCAGTATTCGGTTTTTGAACGCTTATCCGTATTGAAAAAGTCAGTTGACCTGAACACCAGAGGATTGGAACGATCTAAAATAGGGAAAGTATCATCCAGATAGCAGTAGTATTCATTGTATTTTTTTATTGAGTCCGATTTGTCTTCCCAGTTCAAAGATATGGAAGAATGTTTTTTGTATCGGCCATCGGAGGTTTTAGTGTAAAAAACAATAGAACACCGGTCGTAATATACGACATCGGTAAAAAGGTAAAGAAAGTTTCTTACCCTTGTATGAAGGGGGATATCTTCGTTGTACAGTTCAACAAGGAGCTTGTTAAAGGTTTCGTACATAGTAAAAAGCTGTGTGTTAGATTCGATCATTTTCATTACCTCCAAATCAATTGTACAATACAAAATTACAGATTTCAAGAAAGAAATCTGTTAATTTATCTCCAGCCGCATTATTATACTTTTATTATTGCAATGTATTCTAAAGGATGTATTAACCTTTCTAAATATTACTTATAATCGGAGAAGAAATTACAATATAAGCAAAAATATTTTTTGGGGAGGTTTATATATGGCAGAAATTAAAGGTTTTAATGTTGTTGCAAGAATGCTCAAAGACGCAGGCGTTGAATGTGTATTCACAATCACAGGAGGCCATATTACTTTTTTATGGCCTGAATTTGAAAAGCTTGGAATAAAAGTTCACGCTGTAAGCCATGAAAGCATGGCGTCCTATGCAGCAATGGGCTATGCGCAGGCATCGGGAAAAATGGGTGTTGTAATAGCTACGGCAGGTCCGGGAGTTACACACGCAATTACAGGTATTGTGGATTCCAATATATATGATGCGCCGGTACTGTTTATAGGAGGCGCGGCTCCTGCTTCTCAGAATCTTGCAGAGCAGCTTCAGGAATATGATACACTTGCAGTTGTAAAGCCTTGCACCAAATATGCAAGAAGATGTGAGAATGCTGATCAGATTGCCAATTATCTTTCGGTCTGCATCAGACATTGCCAGGGATTCAACCCGGGACCTGTATATCTTGAAATTCCTTCAGATGTGCTTCAGGTTCAGGATGTGGATGAAAGCAAGCTTGTTTACCCTGTAAACTATGTCGCAAACAGAAGAACAGGAGCATCACCTGAGGTTGTAGAAGAAATTGCTGATATGATTATCTCAGCGAAGAAGCCTGCAATGCTTATTGGTGAGGGTGTACAGTACGGGGCAAGAGATATGACAGCTTTCAGGGAGCTGGCTGAATATCTTAAAATACCTACAAGCACACTTCTTACAAACAAGGGCAAATTCTTCTCAGAAAAAGACCCTATGTTCAGAATAGGTTTTGAAGCGGGACTCAAAGCAGACGTTATTTTAGGTTTTAATTACGCTGCAGACGCCGAGTTCGGTCAGTGGTACATCAATCCCGATGCAAAGCTTATAAGCGTATCAACAGATCATGACGATATCGGTCTTAATATGCCGTGCGAAGTTGGCGTAGTGGGACACAGCGATGTTATAGCGCGTCAGATTCTTGACTGCGTTAAAGAGAAAACTCCTGAGAGAGAAGACAGAAGCTGGGCGGATTCAGTGTGGGAAGAAGCAAAAAAAGACTTCCGGAGGCTGTATGAAAATGATTTTACAAGCGACAGAGTTCCTATTCATCCGGCAAGACTCACTTATGAATATATAAAATTCCTCAACAGTGACGAGGGCAGGGAATATATTCTGAACCCTTGCGGAGGAGATATCCTTGAATGGACAAGAGTATATCACCGTATGCTTATGGATGATGCAGGTTCATTTCCAAGCAGATTCTTCCACGGCACCAAATTCGGCTGCATAGGCTCACAGCTTGGAGAGCTTACAGGCGTATGGGCAGCTACAGGCAGACCTATACTGCACGTTGACGGCGACGGCTCGTTCTGTGAGAATATGTCTGAAATAATTACATATGCCAAGTTAGGAATACCTGTAATAATACTTCTGAGCAACAACAGCAAATATGAGATGATTGCATCAAGAGTAAGAGCCAAATACGGCGATGAGGATATGGTTAATATCGCAAATGCAATTGTGCCTGCAGGCGGCGGCAGATTCAAATACAGCGCTCTTGCCGAGATAGTGGGAGGCTATGGTGAAGAAGTTGATAAGATCGAGGATATAGTTCCTGCTCTTAAAAAAGCGGCTGCAAGAGGAGGCATATCGGTTATAAGCGTGCATACAGAAGCAAACATGGAGGTTATTTCACCGATTACAGCTTCGTTCTATACAGCTATAGAATAACAATTATTACAATTACTATCTTTCTAAAATATATGATAACATAATACTAAAAGAAAACCCGCATCGGATATTTGTATCACGATAACGGGTTTTTCTTTTAGATGCCTGTCAGCCTATATTAATATGCTGATTTCAAAATATAACTTTTTTCCTGAGAGCACTCTTCCAGACCTGCACTTATTCCTTCTCTGCCTATTCCGCTGTGTTTGAAACCGCCAAACGGCTGATCGTAGTGTCTGTAATGTCCGGTACCGTTAATAACAGTTGCGCCGGCCTCTATTAACGGAGCAATTCTGAATGCTTTTTCAAGATCCCTGGTCAGTATTCCGGAAGACAGGCCGTAGCTGCTGTTGTTGATTATTTCAATCGCTTCATCTTCTGTGTCAAAGCCTATAATCGGTATGACAGGTCCGAATACCTCAAGATCCTTTGCGATATCCATGTCTTTACTTACATCAGTAAGAATTGTAGGGTAAATACGTGCGCCTTCACGCTTGCCTCCATAGAAGCAGGTTGCTCCCTGCTTGATTGTATGGCTGATGTATTTTTCTACTGCTGCTGCGGCACTTTCACTTACCAGAGAAGTTATCTGTGCCTCAGGATCCATAGCAGATCCGACTTTGATTTTTTCCAGTCTTTTTGCAAGTCTGACTGCAAGTTCTTCTCGAATGCTGTTATGGACTATAAGCCTCTTTGATGAGCAGCATATCTGACCGTTGTTAATTATGCGTCCCATAACTATTTCTTCGCAGGCCTTATCTAAATCAGCATCATCAAATATGATAAGCCCGTCGTTGCCGCCAAGCTCAAACATTAAAGTTTTTAAGGTATCTACGGAATTTCTGGCAATTTCAATTCCGGCAGGAGTGCTTCCTGTCATGCAGATTGCCGCAACCTTTGGACTTTTTATTATCTTTTCCGTTGAAGCATTGCGGTCACATGTAATAAACTGCGCAACACCTTCCGGAATACCGGCTTCCTGTAATATATCTCCCATCCTGAGCACGGCCAGAGGGTTTGAAGTAGGAGCCTTTACAATTAAGGTGTTTCCCATAAGAAGGGCAGGGGCTATTTTGTGAGCGGTAAGTTCAAGAGGGTAATTAAACGGGATTATACATGCGATTACTCCTAACGGCTCTCTTTTGGTATAAATCAGATCACCGCCTATCCCCGGAGTGCTGTCTGTTAAAACTTTGCCGTAGAGATGTTTGCCGCGCTCAACTGTCTGCCTTACGATTTCTGTGGCATCTTGACATTCCTCCAGACTTTGCAGAATCGGCTTGCCTAATTCCATAGTGTTTAGCTTTGCAAGCTCATCTTTGTATTTTGTGTCAAGTAAATCGGCAAATCTGTACAGTATGTTTGCACGATCATATATGGATAGAGCTTTCCATTTGCCAAGCGAATCATAGGCTGTGTCAACTGCTTTTTCCAGCTCGCTTTCACTTTTTAATTCTGTCGTGCCGACGATAGAATTGTTTTCGGGATTCAGCACTTTTAAAATTTCACTCATTTGTGTCCTCCGTTTCTGTTATTAAGTAGTATTCCTGTACAACCTATTATATTAAATATCATACAGCCGGGGCACAGCCAAAAGTATACATATCAGACGTAACAGGTATACTTAATGCGTGATTCAGGGTAATATATTCAGACAGGCAAAACCAAAGCGATAAAGTCATAGCGCAGTCCGCAGCATTTTATTCTAAAGTGAATTTGATATATACACAAGTATGTATTAAAGGCAGAGGCAATAACATATAATAGAAGCACAAAATATGCAGATATATTCTGCATAGATAAGCTCGCTGTTCATAACCAATCCATTTGACATTTCACCTGAAATGTGTTCAGCTTAAAAGCATAATAAAATCAGGCGGCGGGCAGCTGTAAATGATGTGATCAGTGCTGAAAAAGGTAATATTAGCCGGAATGCGATTTGATGCTTTCTCAGATTATTTTGCAATCTCCTTTACGAAATAATAATTTGTTAAAATAATATATACCTTTTTCTTATCACATTGTTTTATGAGACTGAGTAAAAAGGAAAGCTGGTATGGGATTTCACAAGTTTGTTAATATGTTATATGGTATGTGCATATCGGGAGAGTGCGTTGGGCCGGGGGTAATGGCAAAACTGCTGGATAGCGATATCAGCTTATCGGATGCGCTGTATTTAAGAGAATGTGCATACAGGGCGGCGCTGATAGTCACAGGCGGCAAAGCCTATCTGTGGGGAATGCTGGAGGCCTGTTATATGCCGTATTTTATGAGTGCAAGCATACGTGCAGACAGGAAACCCGGGAGCAGCCCGGCAGACAATACGATGGCAGATATTATTGGATTTCATAAAGAAAAAGGAGTAAGCTCCATTGTTTTGAATATGTATGAAGACACAGGCAAACATATCCTGCCGGAAAAAATAGCTGAAATAAAAAACAGGACAGACTGTGCCTGCAAAGTGGCAGTCAGGGCAGGCAAGAGACATATGCTTAACAATGCAGAAAACGCTTTGGCATATATGTATAAAAAAACTGCCGATGAGTCCAAGGTTGAATTTATGCCGGTAATAAAATTTGAGTGCAGGGCCTACTCGGATTACGAGCTGGCAGAAATCCTGTTTAATGCGCTGGCAAAGCAGCAGGACACGTCGTGCATTGTTCTTGATTTTACAGAATGCCGGAACAGAGGAATTTTTTCAGATGAAAGAATTGCCCAGATTACAGCAGTGATGAGGCTTGCTTCCGGAGGGCAGATAAAAAACATATGTGTCTGCCCCGATATTAAAAAAACAAGTATATCAGGAGCCAATGCGGCTATTGTATCTGTTGGTGGCAATACTTCTGATTTGTTTGATAAAAATGAGCACAATATTAAAACCGTTTTTTATAAAGCAGGCTACAATGTCTGAAAAGAGACTTTCAGATATTAATATATAGCCTAAGTATGGTAGCTGAAAAACAGATTTGCTGTAAAATGTATTATGGTAATGCTGGTCCTGATGATCAGATTAAACCTTTTGATCTTTTTTTTAATAGCTGATGAAAAATCTCTGCGATAAGTGTTCGCAGTGATTTTTCTTATAATATGGGAAATGTGATATACGAAAACAGGAATTTTAATTTCGCACATTTCATTTTCTTTTATGTAAGATTTCAAACCGGATAAATTCGTAAAATCGCGAAAAAATAGCTGAAGCATTGAAGCGAATTGCAAAAAATATATACAAACAGCAAAAAAACTGTTGACAAAGGTGATTTAGG
>CAVDMD010000059.1:0-14392 GCA_963609975.1 bacterium
GTAAACAGGCCGTCCTTCCTTATGAGCACATCGTCAAAATAAATCTCTCCGCCACCGTATTCGGGACGCTGTATCATGACAAGATCCCAGTGAACGGCAGATTCATTGCCGTTTGGTGCATCCTCATAGGCCATTCCCGGAGTCAGATGAAAGCTGCCTGCGATTTTTTCGTCAAACAGAGTGTCTTTCATAGGCTTGAGAATATACGGATTTACACCTATTGCAAACTCGCCGAAATATCTTGCGCCCTCATCGGTGTCAAGCAGCTTGTTGATTCGCTCATTGTCATTGGATGAGGCACTGATGATTTTGCCGTCTGATATTTCAAAACGTATATTTTCGTAGGTGAAGCCCTGCTCCTCAGACGGCGTATTGTAGGAAATTACACCATTTACAGAATCCTTTACAGGGGCAGTGTAAACCTCGCCGTCAGGAATATTCATCTCACCTGCGCATTTGATTGCAGGGATATCTTTGATTGAAAATGTCAGATCTGTTCCGGGTCCCTTGATATGAACCCTGTCGGTTCTGTTCATAAGCTCTACGAGATTATCCATTGCCTCTCCCATTTTTGCATAGTCAAGAGTGCATACGTCAAAATAGAAATCCTCAAAGCTCTCAAGGCTGGTGCCTGCAAGCTGAGCCATGGATTCGTTAGGGTATCTCAGAACAACCCATTTTGTCTCGTTTACTCTGTAATCAAGTACCGGCTGGGTTTTTCTGTAGTACATATTCAGCTTGTCAGCGGGGACATCAGCAAGCTCTGATGTGTTGCTTCCCGCCCTTATTGCGATATAGCAGTCCATACCCTTCATCTGCATCAGCTGGTATTCACTCAGGAAATCAAGCTGCCTGTCTGTGGCGCCCAGCAGAATCTCTCTGGTTACGGAAGAATCTCTCATTTCCACATAGGGCATACCGCCGCGGGCATAAATGTTTCTGATAAGCTGCTTTACCAGCGGTTTGCAGCATTCACCCTCATAATTTATTAAAACCTTTTCGTTTTTCTGTACGTTGCAGGAGTAGTTTACAAGTACATCTGCAAGCTGTTTTACTCTTAAATCCATTAAAAACCTCCTGTTTGTGATATTATCTATAGTATACACGCAAAACAGAGAAAATAACAGTGTGAATTGCCTGAATCAGGTGATATAATGGTCTTGCATATATAAAGTAATATACGAGGTGACGGATGAAAAACTACTTCATAATCAATCCCAACGCAGGAAGAAAACGCAAAAAAACAGCGCTGCTTGGCCGCATAGAGCAGGCGGCTGCGCAAACAGGTCTCGAATGTGAGGTCTATTTTACCAGAAGTATGAGCGACGGTGAAAACTTTGTCAGAAAAACGTGTGAAGATAACCCCGATGAGGCTTTCAGGTTTTTTGGCTGCGGCGGTGACGGCACACTCAATGAAGTTATAAACGGCATATACGGCTTTGACAATGCGGTGGCAGGCAATGTGCCGCTTGGCACGGGCAATGACTTTGCAAGAGCATTCGGGCCTCTCAAAAATTTTGCTGACATAAAAGCTCAGCTTGCTGGCAATATCAGAGTGGTTGACCTTATCAGATGTACATATGAAACTGAGGGGCAGCGCATTGTCAGATACTGTGACAATATGATAAACATAGGCTTTGACAGTAATGTGGTTGCAAAAGCGGCCGAAATCCGAAAGGGCGGGATTGTTACAGGCTCTGCGGCATATCTGCTGGGAGTAGGTATAATCCTTATCGGAAAAAAAGGGGCAGATCTCAGGATAGAACTGGATAACGGATATGTGCATGACGGGCCGCTGCTGCTGATGGCGGCAGCCAACGGCAGATACTGCGGCGGAGGGGTTCAAAGCTCGCCGGAGTCGCTGGTGGATGATGGCATTATTGAGGTCAGTGTTATCAAAGAGGTTTCAAGGTCCAAATTCATATCGCTTTATCCAAGCTATTCAAAAGGTACTCATATTGACAGCCTTGAGGCAGAGGGAATACTTGACTACCACAGGGTCAGACGGCTTAAAATAATGTCAAATACGGGAACAATGAAGGTGTCAAACGACGGTGAGATAATGTTACCGCATTCTCTGGAGCTTGAGGTTGTTCCTAAGGCAGTTAAATTTTCGGTGCCTGAGGGGCTGTGAGAATAAAACAAAAGAGGCGGGAATCCCCACCTCTATATTTTTCGCTATTTTTCAAGCTCTGCAAGATATGCGGCAGCCTCATCGATATCTTCTTCCGCAAATACTTTGAAGCCGGCATTTCTCAGATACTCAACCGCAAGCCCCTGTCCGGGTATTTTGGTATCCGTAAATGTTCCGTCATAAATGAACTTGCTTCCGCAGGAGGGACTGTCCTGCTTCATAATGCAAAAAGCAGCATCATTGTCTTTAGCAAGCCGTAATGCTTCCTCCGCTCCTTTGGTATACTCGGCAGTAACGTCAGGTCCTGTGCAGGCTATAACTTTGTCGCCGACTCTCTGGGAGTCAGGCCTTGGAGTAGGCAGTCCTCCGAATACTTCGGGACAGACCGGAACAAGGCGTCCTTCTTCTTTCCATTTCAGATAGATGGGATTTGTTTCTGTGCAGTCGCCGGCATCATATCTTACTGTTCTGCCGCCGTAAAGACACTCGCTTGTAAGTATTTTTTTCATCTGACACACCTCCGTCAATATTTCTTTGGTCTAAATATATCATACAATTGCGTAATTGACAAATGTGGCAAAACAGTGGTAAGCTGTAGAAACAGAGCACAGGAGAAATCGCAACAATGAAAACAAAACTTATATATACAGCAGTTGCAGCAATAATTATATTGTGCAGCAGCGGGGCTGTTTTTGCAGAGGAAACGGCTGCAGATACAGTTTCGGATGCTGTTCAGACAGAGATTACAGACACAGATATTGCAGATGAGGCAGACGATAATGCGGCAGATGAGCAGCCATCTCAGGTGATTGCCCCTCCGGCTGCGCCCAAGGGACTTAAAGCCAGGGTTAAGACAATTTCAAACAATATCAGACTCAGCTGGAAAAAAGTAAAGGACTGTGACGGCTACAGAGTATACAGATACAGCAAATCCTCCGGCAGATACATACTCAAAAAAACCATCAGGGGCAGCAGGACATACTATACTGACAGGAAACTCAAATCATCCGGAACCTACAGATACAAGGTATGCGCATATAAATTGCAGGGCAATAATAAAATAGAGGGTGAGTTTTCAAAAACAGTAAAAAAGAAAACGTACAAGACATATAAGGGGATAGCTCTTGCCAAGCCTCTCAAAAAACTTTCGACGGTTTCATCATACGGCTGGAGATGGGGCAGAATGCACCACGGCAATGATTACAGAGCGTCGCACGGTACCGCTATATATGCTGCTGCGGACGGTAAAGTGATAGAATCACACGGCTCAATCAACAGTATGGGTACTATGGTTAAAATCAGCCACGGCAAGGGAATTACCACAACCTACGGCCATATGAGCAGCCGCTGTGTCAAAAAAGGTCAGCAGGTAAAAGCAGGGGATAAAATAGGCAGAGCCGGAGCTACAGGGAATGCTTTGTGCGCCCATCTGCATTTTGAAGTGAGAATCAACGGCAAGGCATACAATCCGAAGAAATTTTACTGACAAACCGGCAGTCATCGCAGCATTTGCGGTGTCTGCCTTAAAAATATACAGAGATATTATACTGGAGGAATTATCATGAGTTCGGGATTCAATCTGAAATCGGAATTAAAAATACTGGCATTCGGGCTGCTGGGGTCATTTGTTATGGCGGTGAATATCAAAAGCTTCGTGCATACGGGAGGGCTTTATCCGGGAGGCTTCAACGGAGTCACGCTTCTGATACAGACTGTGGCTGACAGATACTTTGGAACAGCCCTGCCTTTTTCGCCTGTGAGTCTTGCTCTTAATGCGGTTCCGGCAATTATCAGCTTCAAGGTTATAGGCAAGAGATTCACACTCAATACAGCCCTTATTATCGTTGCGACAAGTATTCTTACAGATATTGTACCGTCAATACCAATTACTCAGGATATACTGCTCATAAGTGTGTTTGGAGGCCTTATAAACGGTGTGGCAGTAAGCCTGTGTCTTATGGGAGGCACTTCAACAGGCGGTACGGATTTCATCGCAGTGTATTTTCTCGAAAAGAAAAACAAGGATGTCTGGAATTATATACTGATGGGAAATGCCGCGGTTCTTGCAATTGCAGGCATACTGTTTGGCTGGGACAAGGCGCTTTATTCAATCATATTTCAGTTTACATCGACAGAGATGATAAGGGTGCTGTATCAGGCGCACAACAAGGTTACTTTGTTCATCGTTACGGATTATCCAAATGAGATTTATCAGGTGATACTCGAAAAAACCCATCACAGCGCTACGGAAATTCCCGCAACAGGGATGTATTCAAACACCGACAGGACAATGCTGTACTGCGTGGTGTCAAGCACAGAAGCAAAGATTGTAACCCGCTGCGTTATAGAGGAGGATCCCAGGGCTTTCATAAATGTAGTGAGAACAGAAATGTTTATGGGCAGGTTTTACAGACCTCAGAATTACTGAGCAGGGGAAAACTTAAATACAGGACTGCAGACAGGGATAGAACAAAAGTGCCGGACACGGTAAAATATATGTACTCCAATTGCCTGCAATTGTCGCAAAAGTATGGATTTTTGCGGGGACTTGTAGTATGATGTAAGGAGTATTTTTGTATATTGCATATTTTTAGAAAGGAAGGTCTCACAATAATGAGTCAAAAACATTTACACAGCATTCATGTGAGTCATTACAAAAACACTGCCGGCAGTGCAACCGAAGTAATGCCTGTGCCTGATGTTGTCAAAATATCTATGTCTCAGCACATTGGAGCACCGTGCAAGCCACTGGTGGGCAAGGGCGATTATGTCAAGGTCGGCCAGCTCATCGGAGATGTAGACGCTTTTGTAAGTGCCCCTATTTATTCAAGTGTTTCAGGGACTGTGGCAGGTATCGAAGAACAGAGATCGGCTATGGGAGGAACAGACACTCTTGTTGTAATCGAAACAGACGGCAAACAGGAGCCTTATGAGGGAATCAAAGCACCAGAAGCCAAGGATCTGCCTGAATTTATTAAGGCAGTCAGAGACAGCGGTCTTGTCGGTCTTGGCGGCGCATCGTTTCCTACGCATATCAAATTCAACCCTAAGAATATCGATGATGTTCATACGCTTATCGTCAATGCGGCGGAGTGCGAGCCGTTTATCACCTCTGACCACAGAGCCATGCTTGAGGATACGGAGGACCTTATTTCCGGCTGCCAGCTGGTTATGAAATATATAGGTCTTGATGAGGGCTATATCGGTATCGAAGAAAACAAACCCGATGCTATCGAGCATATTGACAAACTGCTTGCATCAAAAGGTATCACCAATATTCATACCTTCAGGCTGCAGGCAAGATACCCTAAGGGAGCCGAGAGAGTTCTTGTCTATGAGATTACAGGCAAGACAATGAAAGCAGGCGTGCTTCCTGCAGACCTCGGTGTTATCCTGTCAAATGTCACCACAATAGCATTTGTGGGCAAATATTTCAGAACAGGTATGCCTCTTGTTTCAAAGAGAGTTACCGTAGACGGAGACGCAGTGGCTCAGCCAAAGAACGTAATGGTTCCTATCGGTGCCAGAATATGCGATGTTATAGATTTCTGCGGAGGCTACAAACAGGAGCCGAGAAAAATCCTGATGGGAGGGCCTATGATGGGCAGAGCCATAGTATCGGACGAAATGCCTGTTGTCAAAAACAACAATGCTATACTGGCCTTCTCCAAAGAAAAATCAGCAGTAAAAGAAGAAACCGCGTGCATCAACTGCGGCAGATGTCACAGAGCCTGTCCGTTCGGCCTGATACCTACGGCGCTGGCCAAGGCATATGAGGCCAAGGATGCGCAGGCGCTTTCGGATCTGCAGGTAATGCAGTGCATGGAATGCGGCAGCTGTTCATACATCTGCCCTGCAAGAAGACCTCTCAGCTTTATGAATAAGCTTGGAAAAGCAATGGTAAAGGAGGCTGGAATTAAGTAATGGACAAGAAAACATACAGTAATTTAACAGTTTCATCAGCGCCTCATATAGTATCCAAAACCGATACTTCCAGAATTATGCTGATGGTTCTGATTGCACTTGCTCCGTCATTTGCAATGAGTATATATGTATTCGGCGCAAGAGCAATAGCTCTTACACTGGTCTGCCTTGTGGCCTGTATGTTCTTTGAATGGGCATACAACAGGCTTATGAAAAAACCTCAGACCGTAGGCGATCTGAGTGCAGCGGTAACAGGTGTTCTGATTGCATTCAATGTTCCGTCGAATCTGCCTTACTGGATTGCGATAATCGGCTGCTTCGTAGCGATTGTCATAGTCAAGCAGCTTTACGGCGGCATAGGCAAAAACCTTGTAAACCCTGCTATTACAGCGAGAATCGTGCTGTTTATAGCGTTTGCAACCGAAATGACAACATGGCCTGTTCCTTTCACCGGAGCAGATGCCCAGACAGGAGCGACCCCGCTGGGCATACTTGCAGAGGGCGGCGGAGAGCTTCCTTCAAATATGGATATGTTCATGGGCTACATAGGCGGCTCAATGGGTGAAGTAAGCGCACTTATGCTGCTTATCGGAGGACTGTTCCTCATCTGGAAAAAAGTCATAAGCCCTATAACTCCGGTATGCTTTATCGGAACCGTATTCGTATTTGCATTTATATACTATGCTGCAACAGGCGACGGAAACGCGCTTCATATGGCAGTGTTCCACGTACTTGCAGGCGGCGTTATGCTCGGTGCTTTCTTTATGGCGACCGACTATGTTACAACGCCGATACTTCCTATGGGCAAAGTTATATTCGGCATAGGCTGCGGCGTCATCACAATGCTGATAAGACTCTACGGCCAGTATCCTGAAGGAGTTTCATTCTCGATTCTGCTGATGAATGTTGTTACTCCTCTGATTGATAACTTCTGCCAGAAAAGAATGTATGGAGGTGCAAACAAAAATGAAAAGTAATAACTTCAAAGAATATATTGCACCTACGCTGGTTCTGGTTGTAATCTGCCTTGTAATAACAGGCGCTCTTGCATATATCAACTCGATTACGGCCCCTATAATTGAACAGAATTCAATTAAGGCAGCAGACGAGGCAAGAGCTGAGCTTCTGCCTTCGGCAGAGTCGTTTACGGCTTATGACGGAGATCTGGTTGTACTTGAAGACGGCAAGGTTTTCGTTACCGAATGTTATATCGCAGACAATGACACAGGTATGGTTGTCACCGTTAAATCCAAGTCCTTCGGCGGACTGCTTACCGAAATGATAGGCATAGATACAGACGGCGCGATTACAGGAGTCAAGGTTACGGCACACTCCGATACGCCGGGTCTTGGTACCAAGGCGCAGGATCCTGCTTATCTGGAGCAGTATGTGGGACTTGACAGCTACAGTGCATTTACAGCCAAAGATGATACGAATATAAATCATGTCAGCGGCGCTACAATATCGTCGAATGCAGTGCATTACGGTGTATGCGCAGCGCTTGAACAATACAAAGAAGTGGGAGGTACTAACTAATGGAAAACAAAGTAAGTAAACTCGCCATACTGACTAAAGGCATAATCAAAGAAAACCCCGTACTGGTGCTTCTGCTCGGAACCTGTCCGACACTGGCAACAACAAGCTCGACATTAAACGGTCTTGGAATGGGCGTTTCTGCAATGATAGTATTAATATGCTCTAACGTGGTAATTTCACTGCTTGCAAAAATTATCCCCGACAAAGTAAGAATACCTTGCTATATCGTTGTAATAGCAGGCTTTGTAACCGTTGTGCAGTTTTTACTGCAGGCGTTTGTACCGTCTCTTTATGATTCACTGGGACTGTTTATACCGCTGATAGTTGTAAACTGTATCATACTTGGAAGAGCCGAGATGTTTGCATCCAAAAACAACCCTCTTGATTCCGCTCTGGACGGCATCGGCATGGGTCTTGGATTCACACTGGCACTGGGCGTTATGGGTGCCATCAGAGAAATCGTCGGCGCAGGTACAATCTTAGGATTTGCAATTCCTTGGGTCAGCGTGCACCCGATGCTTATAATTGCACTGGCTCCGGGCGGATTCTTCGTATTTGCGGTTATGATTGCATTAATCAATCACTTCACCAAGGGCAAAGGCGTCAAAGGCAGCTTTGACTGCAGAGGCTGTGCAATGGCTTCCATCTGCCAGCAGGAAAAATGCATAGAGGCACTTGAGGAAGAAATAAAGAAAGGAGCTGAAGCATAATGTATTTCACTATATTAGTAGGTATTATCCTTGTGAACAACTATGTACTGGCTCAATTCCTTGGCATATGTCCGTTCCTTGGTGTATCCAAAAAACTTGATTCGGCAGTGGGCATGGGAGTTGCCGTTACATTTGTAATGGTGCTTGCCACAGCTGCAACATGGCCTATCATGCAGCTTCTTAACAATCTGGGAATAGGCTATCTGCAGACAATAGTATTCATACTTATTATCGCAGCTCTTGTTCAGTTTGTGGAAATGGCTCTCAAAAAATTCATACCGTCGCTTCACAGAGCGCTCGGTGTATATCTCCCCCTTATAACTACAAACTGTGCAGTGCTTGGGGTATGTATTTCAAATATTGATGAAGGCTACAATTACGGTCAGGCATTGGTAAACTCTGCCGGAGCGGGAATCGGATTCCTGCTTGCAATGGTTCTATTCTCAGGAATGAGAATGAAGCTTGAAGGCAATGATGCTATCCCTAAGGCTTTTCAGGGCGTGCCTATCACGCTGGTTACAGCGGCATTCCTGTCACTTGCTTTTATGGGATTTGGCGGTCTGGTAGGATAAGGAGGCGAAAAATATGAATATTTTAATTCCTGTATTACTGGTTGTGGCAATCGGCTTTGTGGCTGCTGTTGTCCTGACTGTTGCATCAAAGGTTTTCTATGTGCCGGTTGACGAAACCGTTGCAAATTTAAGAAATGAGCTTCCGGGCGCCAACTGCGGAGCCTGCGGTTTTGCCGGCTGTGATGATTATGCTGCGGCACTTGGCAGCGATTCAAGTATAGGTACGGCAAAATGTCCTGTAGGCGGCGCTGACCTTGCAGTTAAACTGGCAGAGGTTCTGGGAGTTGAAGCAGAATCCGCAGAGCCTGTGGTTGCAGTGGTAATGTGCAACGGCAACACAGGAGCGGCTAAATCTCTGATGGAATATCAGGGTCATTCAACCTGCAAGGCTGCAAAGCAGATGTTTGGCGGCGTTAATGTGTGTTCTCACGGCTGTCTGGGCTTTGGTGACTGCGAAGCTGTATGTGCCTATGGCGCAATCAGCGTATGCGACGGCGTTGCGGTTGTAAACAGAAACCTCTGCGTGGGCTGCGGTATGTGCGAAAAAGCATGCCCTAACCATGTTATAAGGATTGCTCCGGCAAAGAACAAAGTTATTGTTCACTGCAGCTCTACTGATCCGGGTGCCAAGACAAGAAAAGCCTGCACAAACGGCTGTATTGGCTGCAAAAAATGCGAAAAGGTCTGCAAATTTGAAGCAGTTGCGGTTGAGAACAATCTGGCTGCAATAGATCCTGAAAAATGCAAAAACTGCGGACTTTGCGCTAAAGAATGCCCTACAGGAGCTATTATTAATCTTAGAGCAAAGAGAAAGCCTGCAGAAGCATAAATACACAGAACTTACTGAATATCAAAAAGGTGACCTTAACAGATTTCATTCATATCTTATGGTTGCCTTTTTTGATTTTTGTCAGTATAGGAAGTTTAATTTTGTATATTTTCGATTTTTGCCCTGCAGGGCAGACAATAATTTTACCGCAGGGTGGTTTTCAGGGAGTTTTTTGTGTTACAATAGTGTAATCACAGAAAGGATTTGTTATGGCATTTTTACCTATATCAAAACAGGATATGGAGGACAGAGGATGGGATCAGGCAGACTTTGTGCTTGTTACAGGTGATGCGTATGTGGATCATCATTCCTTTGGCACTGCGATAATATCAAGAGTGCTCGAAAGCTGCGGCTACAGGGTTGCAATACTTGCTCAGCCTGATTACAAATCATGCGAGGATTTCAGGCGTTTTGGCAGACCAAGGCTTGCCTACCTTATTAACAGCGGCAATGTTGACTCCATGGTCAACAATTTTTCCGTATTCAGACACAGAAGAAAAACAGACATCTATGCGCCCGGAGGCAAAGCAGGCAACAGACCTGACAGAGCAGTTATCGTATACAGCAACAGGGCAAAAGAAGCCTACAGAGGCGTTCCTGTCATAATAGGGGGGCTTGAGGCAAGTCTCCGGAGATTTGCTCATTACGACTACTGGGAGGACAGGGTAAGACGTTCTGTGCTTATGGACTCAAAAGCCGACCTTCTTATATACGGTATGGGTGAAAGAGCGATAATCGAAATAGCAGAGGCTCTGGACAGCGGCATAGAGGCAAAGGATATATGCTGGATCAAAGGCACCTGCTTCAAAACAGCTGCGCCCGATGATGATGTGGATATAATTCCACCTTATGAAGAAGTAAAAGATGACAAAACAGCATACTGCAGAAGCTTTGCAATGCAGTACAGAAACAACGACTGCATAAGCGGCAGGAGGCTTGCACAGAAATACGGCAGTAATACCTATGTGGTTCAGAATGTGCCGCAGATGCCTCTTGAGAGAGAGGAACTCGACCATGTATACGAACTGCCGTTTGAGGGAGAATATCACCCTGTATATGAGAAGCAGGGCGGCATACCGGGATTTAATGAAGTCAAATTCAGTATTGTAAGCAGCAGAGGCTGCTTTGGAGGCTGCGCTTTCTGTGCTCTGACATACCACCAGGGCAGAGAGGTCAGGTCAAGAAGCGCAGAGTCTATAGTCGGAGAAGCCCGCAGGCTTGCAGACAAAAAAGATTTCAAGGGATATATTCACGATGTGGGCGGTCCTACGGCCAACTTCAGACACCCCTCCTGCCACAAACAGCTTCAGAGGGGAATGTGCAAAAACAGAGACTGTCTGTATCCCGAGCCATGCAGAGAGCTTTATGTTGATCACCGCGAATACCTTGACGTGCTGAAACAGGTAAGGTCGCTTCCCAAAATCAAAAAAGTATTCATAAGATCGGGAATAAGATATGATTACCTTATGGCAGACAGGGACAGAACGTTTTTGAGAGAACTGTGCGCAAACCACGTCAGCGGCACGCTCAAGGTTGCGCCTGAACATTCATCTCCGGAGGTACTGTCATATATGCACAAGCCGCAGATAGATGTTTTTACGAGGTTTGCAAAGGAATACTTCAGAGAAAACGACAGGCTGGGTAAAAAACAGTATCTGATACCATATCTCATATCCTCACATCCGGGCAGTACTCTGCAGGATGCCGTAGAACTTGCGGAGTTTCTGAACAGATACGGTTTTGTGCCCGATCAGGTGCAGGATTTTTATCCGACGCCCGGAACTCTTGCAACCTGTATGTACTATACCGAGATGAATCCGTTTACAGGCGAAAGCGTATATGTCGCAAAGGATATGGAAGAAAAGAAAATGCAGAGAGCGCTGATACACTACAACAGACCGGAAAACCGTCAGCTTGTCAAAAAAGCGCTTGTCAAAGCCGGCAGAGAAGACCTTATAGATATACTGCTGCCGCATCAGAACAGAAAAGGAAAAAAACGCAGATGAGTTTAATTGCAAAAATACCGGATATTTTGAAAGAGGCACAGGCAGAATACAATAGCTGCAGCCCAAAGAATTTCAGCCCGCATTACCGGTATGGGGCTGAGCAAAACGGCAATATGGTGGCTGAGGGTGACAATCTCGAGTTTATGAAATTCCTTGCAGAAACAATGGGTATGAAAGGCAGAATAAATCTTATCTATGTCGATCCGCCGTTTTTCACCAAAATCAGATATGAGGCCGTAGTAAAAATGCCTGCAACAGATGAGAATGTTTCGGTTCCCGCATATACGGACAGGTGGGAACAGGGAGAAGCCGAGTATCTTCGTATGCTCTGCGCAAGACTTATAGCCATGAGAGAGCTTCTTGCAGACGACGGCTGCCTGTGGGTGCATCTTGACTGGCACATTTCCCATTATGTCAAAATACTGCTCGATGAAATTTTCGGATACAATAACTTCGTAAACGAGATTGTGTGGACATACAAATCGGGAGGAAGCAGCAAAAGACATTTTTCGAGAAAACACGACACGCTGCTTTTTTACGGCAAAACAAAAAAATACTATTTCAGCCCTCAAAAAGAAAAATCCTACAACAGAGGTTTCAAACCTTATCATTTCAGGGGAGTGGAGGAATTCTGCGACGATACCGGCTGGTATACTCTTGTGAACATGAAAGACGTATGGAACATAGATATGGTGGGCAGGACATCGGCCGAGAGGACAGGCTATGCAACTCAAAAACCGGAAGCACTTCTTGCGAGAATACTTGAGAGCTGTTCAAAAGAGGGAGACATGTGTGCAGATTTTTTTGCAGGCTCCGGCACTCTTGCAGCAGCAGCGCACAAAATGAACAGGCGCTTTATAGTCTGTGACGGCGGCAGCCTTGCTGTTTCAATGTGCACCCAAAGACTTGCAGGGAATGAGGCATCATTTGATGTAATGGCAGATGACGCTGTATCGGAGCTGCCCGGTACCATAGAGGTTAAATACAGCAGTGAAACAGGGGAGGCTAATATTGATGTCCGTGAGTATATAAATTCACTGAACAGGGGAAGCGAAGCAGTTGCAATGTGGAGTGCGGACTGGAATTATGACGGTAAAGTTCATAGAGCCTGCAGTGTGCAGCTTAGAGGCAAAGAGGGAATAGAGGGGATGATTGCAGGTAAGGCAGGGGAAGAAATAAGTCTTGCCTTTACCGGAATAACAGGGAACAGAAAACAATATGTTATATTGACAAAGCAGTACAAATGATAGATAATAGATATGGATGTGCGGCATTGGCCTAATGGTAGGGCATCTGCTTCCCAAGCAGGGGATTGCCGGTTCGAGTCCGGTATGCCGCTCCATATGCAAAACGCTTGAAATCGTTGATTTTTCAACAGCTTCGGGCGTTTTTATTCGTAGTGGGATGAGGAATACCCCGCCGCTTGCGGCGTAGTGCTCCCGTGATGTATAATACATCACGGGAGGTGGCTAAAGCGTATGACAGAAAGCAAATATATCCACAATTCGCATAATGTATCAAATCTTGTTTACCATTTTGTATGCCCGACAAAATATCGTCGAATTGTAATTACAGAAAGTGTAGACAGAAGTATGAAGCAAACGTGCGAAGGGATTGAATTAAGGTATGACTGGATCGTTTTTTTGGAAGTTGGTGCAGATAAGGATCATGTCCATTTTTTAATCCAGTCAACACCCAATTACAGTCCTGCAAAAATAATAACAACAGTGAAAAGCATTATAGCAAAGCGCATGTTTGCTGAACATCCGGAAGTTAAGAAACAACTGTGGGGCGGGCAGTTTTGGAGCGACGGATATTTTGTGGCAAGCGTTGGGAAAAATCGAAGCAAAGAAGTTATCCGTAACTATGTTAAAAATCAAGGTAAACAAGATGAATATGAACAGTTAATTATAAAACTTTAGCCACTTATGGCTAACACCCCGCTCCGCCCCGGGGAAGTTTATTTAGAGATTCCTGAGTCGGCAAAAACAATGATAAACAAGCGAAACGCATGGATTTATTGCCGATAATGTGGTATACTAATCATAGTAAGTGTGATTTTTGAAATTATGACAATGAAAAGCTTGCAGAATGTGTTTTTTATCGTGTGAAGGGAGGGCGGTAGATGCGATATCTTTCAGTTGCTGAAATAGCGAAAAAGTGGGATGTATCCGAGCGCAGTGTTAGAAATTACTGCGCCCATGGGCGTGTGAACGGTGCGTTTCTTACCGGCAAGACTTGGAACATTCCGGAAAACGCAGAAAAGCCAGAGCGAACCAATAAAAGAAAAGAAGAGCCGATTACTCTGTTGGATATTCTGAAAGAGCAGAAGGCAAGTAAATATTCCGGTGGGATCTATCATAAAACACAGATCGAATTGACATACAATTCCAACCATATGGAAGGCAGTCGGCTGACCCACGATCAGACCCGATATATCTTTGAGACGAATACCATTGGGATAGAAAAAGAAGTGCTTAATGTAGATGATGTGATTGAAACAGCAAACCATTTCCGGTGCATCGATATGATTATTGATCATGCAAAATTGGCATTGACGGAAAAGTTTATCAAGGAGCTGCATCTGACTTTGAAAAATGGAACCAGTGATTCCAGAAAGGATTGGTTTGCTGTCGGTGATTACAAGAAACTGCCAAATGAAGTCGGCGGTATGGAAACTG
>CAVDMD010000060.1:0-14148 GCA_963609975.1 bacterium
GCGAGAAGTTTCATATATGATTTGCAGGGAAAATAAAATACTGACAAAGAAAATCCCCGCAACTGCAGGGGTGGAGAATGTGAGAGCTTCTGTAGCTGATTATAAAGAAAACGAGGGCGCTTACGGATATACCGCCGTATACCCTGCAGGCAGAAGACAGATAAAAAACGAAAACATACAGAAAACGCCTGTCAGCCCCTGTCTCTGTAAGTGCGGTGCTGATCCGCATTGCTGAAAAGCACTATAAGTGATATTACCGAAAAAATCAGCGCCGATAATTTCAGATTGCGTTTGATTTTGTGTTTCATTGCCTATACCCCCTGCAATAGCAGCCTTGCTGTTTCTTTAACAACTATCCGGCTGAAAATATTGACTTCCCTGTAATTGATATTTTCACCGACCGAAACTATCAGGTAGTCTTCCTCAACATTAGGATACACCAGCAGGTCGCTGCAGTCAATATTCATATTTCTTAAATCAATTAACCTTAATAAGGAGTTTTGTATAACAGGAACCTTTATAATAAAGGAGGCGTCTTTTGCCCTGAACCACACCTTGTAGCCGGAGCAGAAATCATCATAGCTCAGAAAATCAGCAGGAGCGTTTCTCTGGGTTCCTGCTATTTCAAGATACTGCCTGCCTGCTGTGATCCTGTCTATAATCAGTCTGCCTGCGGGCATACCGTTTGCATATATGTATCTGTTAAGGTCGCATTTGTCCAGAATCTTCAGAAGCTTTGAAAGCTGGGTTATGTCATCTCTGTTGTGCAGAAGTATCACATCGCGGATTTTTTTATCTTTTGTTCCGGCGTAGTAATAGTACAGCTCAACGCTGTCGGCTCCTGATATTTCATCGGTTCTGGTCTGTGCAAGCCCTGCAAAGCTCTCGACTGTTTTCTGTTTCAGATCCGGCAGCATGGCTTTGAGGGGTGAGAAGCTTCTGACTGCAGGATAAAGATCCAGATTGTATGGCAGAGCTTCATTCAGGTGTATGCGGTTTTTTTGTGCGCGTTTGAGGAGAAACGGTATGTCAAATCTTTTGCCGTTGTAGGTGACTATCATATCAAAATCTTTGAGTTCGTTCAAAACGGCAGTAATTACTTCCGGTTCCTCTGAGGGGTCATCGGCAAATATCTGTTTTGCGATAAGATTATCTCCCTCGTAATATGCAAGTCCCGCAAGTATGAGTTTGCATCTGTCGGGGGAAAGTCCGGTGGTTTCTATATCAAAAAAACCTATTCTCGTATTGCTGAAGCAGGCATCAAATATTTCTGAACTGTACCTGTGTCCTTTGTCTGATGTGCAGAATATTTTCATAAGTATTTTTTCGTAAAATCAAAGTAGATTGCAAGGGGTGCAATCTACTTTGGCTCAAAAGGGGTATTGGGATTAGAGATTAATGAGGTTATCAGGGGGATAACCACAAACTGATTATACATAAAAATGTAGAAAACTGCAAGCAAAAGTCAAAAAAAGTCTTAAAAAAAATTTTTTTGTATGAAAAAGTATGAAAAAACCTGCCCAAAGGCGGTGAAATTATAAATATAATGGGAACGAAGAAAGAATTTCAATAATAAAATATCGAAAGATATAGAAAAGGAGATTGACAATGGAAGTTTTAAAAGTATCAGCAAAATCAAACCCTAATTCGGTTGCAGGCGCACTTGCGGGAGTATTGAGAGAAAAGGGCGGAGCAGAGATTCAGGCAATAGGCGCAGGAGCGCTTAATCAGGCGATAAAAGCGATTGCCATAGCAAGAGGCTTTGTGGCTCCGGGCGGAATAGATCTTGTATGCGTTCCGGCATTTACAGACATACAGATAGAAGGGGAGGAGCGAACGGCAATAAAACTTATAGTGGAGCCGAGATGAACATATTGATACAGAGCAGATCCTGTCTTGGAAACAAGGCGGGATTTTTTGATGTGCTATAAAAAATTTTTTATTTACCTATTGACAAGGTGGGCAAATGGGTGTAATGTATATACATACTAATGAGGTAGGTAAAATAAAATGAAACAGTATCAGTATAATTTCTTGTGTATGCCCCATGGGGCATAGAATATGTAATGAGCAGATAATAAGTGATTTGTTTTTAGTATTTAGAGGAGGAAATTATGTCGAAGATATATAAATCAGCAGAACAGCTTATAGGAAACACACCGCTGGTGGAATTGACAAATATAGAAAAAGAACTTGGACTTGAGGCTAAATTGCTTGCAAAGCTTGAATACTTCAATCCGGCAGGCTCGGTAAAGGATCGTATTGCCAAAGCTATGATAGATGAGGCCGAAGCCTCAGGCAGACTCAGGCCGGGATCAGTTATAATCGAACCTACAAGCGGCAACACAGGCATAGGACTTGCATCTGTTGCAGCAGCAAGAGGATACCGCATTATAATTGTAATGCCTGAAACAATGTCAGTCGAAAGAAGACAGCTTATGGCCGCATACGGAGCCAAGCTGGTGCTTACGGAGGGAACCAAAGGCATGAAAGGAGCTATTGCCGGAGCGCAGGAGCTTGCAGAGAAAACAGAGAACAGCTTCATTCCGGGTCAGTTTGTAAACGAGGCAAACCCTAAGGCTCACTTTGAAACAACAGGCCCTGAAATCTACGGGGATACCGACGGAGAAGTAGATATATTTGTTGCAGGCGTAGGAACAGGCGGTACAGTAACAGGTGTGGGACAGTATCTGAAATCAAAGAAGCCTGAGGTAAAGGTTGTGGCAGTAGAGCCTGAAAACTCACCTGTATTATCACAGGGCAGGGCAGGAAGCCACAAAATACAGGGAATAGGCGCAGGCTTTGTTCCCGATGTGCTTGACACAGAGGTATACGATGAGATTATATCCGTAGCCGATAATGACGCTTTTGAGACAGGCAGACTTATAGGCAGGAAAGAGGGTGTGCTGGTGGGCATTTCATCAGGCGCAGCGCTTTATGCGGCAATACAGCTTGCTAAAAGACCCGAAAACAAAGGCAAAAATATTGTGGTTCTGATGCCGGATACAGGCGACAGATATTTGTCAACACCTCTTTTCGCACAGCAGGATTTGTGATAGAATAAATATGTAATTTGCACAGAGGTGAGATAAATGATGATTTCCACAAAAGGAAGATATGCTCTCAGAGTTATGATTGACCTTGCAGAGCATCACAGCGGCGAGTATATTCCGATGAAAGACATAGTCAAAAGACAGCAGGTTTCACAAAAATATATGGAGAGGATTATGACCATTCTTTCCAAGGCAAATTTTGTGGAGGCTGTGCATGGCAAGGGCGGCGGCTACAGACTTAACAGAAGCCCCGATAAATATATTGTCGGTGATATACTGAGGCTTACAGAGGGTTCGCTTGCACCTGTGGCGTGCCTTGAGTGTGATGCCGCAGAGTGTGAGAGGGCAGACCGGTGCAGGACGCTTCCCATGTGGAAAGACCTTAACGACAAGATTACAGACTTCTTTGACGGCATTACCATCGCCGATCTGATGAAAAAAGACATAGAAATATAGATAACGTCAAAAAACAGGCGGTTGCATGATAATATATTATGCGATTGCCTGTTTTTGTGGTACTATAATATTATGATTTTAGAAGGAATAGAGATAAAGGTAAACAAAAAACAGATAAAAAACATATATATGCGAATAAAGCCGCCTGCGGGCGAGGTTGTAATATCGGCGCCTCTGCATATGAAAGATGAGGACATATACAGCTTTGCCTCATCAAAAATTGACTGGATCAGAGCCTGCAGGCAAAAATACGAAGGCTTCAGAGAGCCGCAGCTGCTGACAGGCGAGACTGTTTATCTCTGGGGCAGACCGTATACGATAGTTTTGCAGGAGGGTCGCGGCAGGACTGAAATTTCAGGTCAGAATATATTTATTTACGGCCTGCAGGACGCCGGAGCAGAAGACAGGCAGCGGGCTGTGAATGAGTTTTACAGGCTGCAACTGATGCAAAAAATATCAGAGCTTGCGCCGCTTTGGGAGCAGAGGACAGGGCTTGCTACAACGAAGTGGAGTATTCGCAATATGAAAACAAGATGGGGCAGCTGCAGCCCGGCAACAGGACGCATATCTTTGGCGCTTGGGCTGGCCCGAAAGCCGGTATGCTGCCTTGAATATGTTATTGTTCACGAGCTGTGTCATCTGCTGGTGCCAAATCACGGCGCGGATTTCAAAAAACTTATGGACAGATTCTATCCTGACTGGAAACAGATAAAAAATATACTTAACGGAGGTTGTGATGTTTAGTCTTGTTTCACTGGCAATGCTGCCGGGCATACTGATAATTATATATATATTCAAAAAAGACAAGGTCGAAAAAGAGCCTGTAAACCTGATCGTCAGAATGGTTGTTTTAGGTGCGCTTTCGTGTGTGCCTGCGGCGTTTCTCGAAGGCTGGGCGGATAATCTGCTGCCGCAGTATCCGGAAGGCAGCCTCGGCTATGCGATGAGCATATCATTCCTGTCGGCAGGCCTTATAGAGGAGTGCTGCAAGTTTGCATTTCTTCGGGCGGGAATATGGAGAAACAGAGAATTCGACTACAGATTTGACGGCGTTGTATACGGAGTTTCGGTGGCAGCAGGCTTTGCAATGCTTGAAAACATACTGTATGTGCTGGACGGAGGCATATCAGTGGCGATTACAAGAGCGTTTCTTTCGGTGCCGCTTCACGCATTCTGCGGAGCGTTTATGGGAGCGTTTTTCGGTATGGCAAAGAAGCATTACGCTGCAGGAAACAGAGGCAGTGCCGCAGGCTGTCAGCTTTGCGCAGTTATAATTCCTGTTGTGATTCATGGGATTTATGATACATTTGCATTTCTGGACCGGAGCTATGCTTCCTTATGTCTGCTTGCATTTACGGCGCTGCTTTATGTTATCGGCATAACCGTTATAAACAGGCTTGCAAAGGACGACTGGAAAATGGCAATATATCCGCGCGAAAGAGGCGAAGCCTTCGAGTTTGTCAGATCATACGGGGAGTCTGAGGATGTTTACGGAAACAATACCGTCAAAGCGACCAACGGCCTCAGCATCGCAGGACTCATATGCGGCATCATATCCTACCTTGCAATGGCGGCGTTTGTGCTGCCGTCGATTCTGGCGATTGTATTCAGTCTCAAAGGCAGGAAAAACACTCCGCCGGGAGTCACAAACATGGCGGCAAACGCAGGACTGGTTATGGGAGTTACTTCTCTGATACTCAACGCAGTAATATACTGCAGGATTTTTTAAGGAAACTACAGATATGCGTATTGTGGGAATAATATGTCCCTGCAGACAGGAGCTTGAGCCTTTTTTGAGGCTTGCATCAGATCTGCGGCAGGTGCGGATTAAAAAACTCATATTTTTTACAGGAAATATAGGGGCAGTGCAGGTGGTGCTGTGCAGCAGCGGTACAGGCAAGGTAAACAGCGCTGTAGCCGCACAGATTATGGCAGACCGTTTTGAGGTCGGGGCAATAATAGTATCGGGTGCGGCGGGCAGTACAGACGGCAGAGCCGGACTGTTTGACACGGTCATATGTGATACGGCAGTTTACCATGACCTTGCGCCGGCGGTTCTGAAAACAGAGAATCCGCATATGAGCGAGGCGGTATTTCATGCGGACAGAAAACTCACATCACATCTTCCGCAAAGCAGTTATATATTCGGCTGCATGGCAAGCGGTGACGAATTTATAGACGGCAGGAGCAGGGTACGCATTGCAGAGAAAACAGGTGCTGTATGCGCCGATATGGAAACAGCTGCGGTTGCACACTGCTGTTTCATAAACGATATACCTTTTACTGCAGTCAGAACAATAACAGATACCTTGGAATACGGCGGCATTAAAAACTGCCTTGCAAACATTGACAGGGCGGCGGAGCTGTCTGCGGCGGCGGTGGCTGAAATATTGAAATCGGATGAAATATAAACGGAAAACACGTTGATAAATCTGGAGGTGTATATGAAACTTCTTCGTATCACAGCAGAAGGATTGCCATTATTCAAAGAAAAGCTGGATTTGTCTTTTTATGCAAGGCAGAGAGCCGGTAATAGTCAGGAGCAGCAGCGAGAACTTTTTGCCGGATGATGTAAGTATCATGATTGCCAGAAACAAAAAAACCAAGGAATATATACGCGTTGTAAATCTTCTGAAATAACGGCGGTATGCTGATTTTCTCTACACATTATCCGGAACTGCTGGATGAATATGAACGTAATGACAGCATATTTATTACTCGAAACCGCAACGGCATTACAGTAGAGAATCTGTCAAACATATTAAAAAGAAATGACATTAAAAAAAGTGATGCATACCAGAGCGGGTTCCTTGAAGGAACAACTCCGGCATATGAAGCTTATATACAGCTGAAAAAGAGTATTGCTTCGTCACTTGTACGGGAGGTGCTATGAAGTTAGCAGATTACAAGGCCTGTATTTGTGAGGGCTCGGCTGAAAACGCTGTCATGGATATACTTCCGGAGCACGAGCTTCTGATTTTTACCAGAGAAGAGATGATTGAGGAAGAAGTAATCCGCTGCAGGGAAGGCAAAAAATTTGAAGAAAGATACTTGAGAAAAGGATTCAAAGACAAAATTTCTGTTATCAGAATTCTTGATTCAAGACGTGAAAATTTTAAGTTGAGCAAGGCATATGCCGGCAAAGTGGACGTTGTTAATATAATAACGGCTCCGGAAATAGAAATGCTGATTATTTTCACCGGGGACAAGTATAATGAATTTAAGAAATCCGGCAAAAAGCCAAGTGTTTTTTGCAAAGAAGATTTGAAGATGGCGTATGTGAAATCATATGATTTTGTGAAGAATTACTTTAGTGATCCGATGGTTCTTGTGGCTGCGCTAAAACAAAGGGAAAACCGTAAAACCGGCGAGATTACATATATATTGACTCTTGCCGTAAACAGTGGTAAAATTTAGTAAGCAAATTGCCTCAAAGGAGAATACAATGGACGATTTTACAGTACAATTCAACAACATCCTTGTTCGGGCATATCATAATGTGCTTCTTATGGAGGAAACCAAAAGAAAGCACAGCCGCACAACCACATCTTTTCGCGGCAGGAATGCGATGGAGTTTCTCTACAAAAGCGAAAACGGAGAGAAAAAAATCAGCGAGATAGCAGAGTATCTCAGAATAACAAGACCATCTGCAACTTCACTGATAAACAAACTTGAAGCTCTTGACTATGTCACAAGAAGCGTGGATAAGCACGACGAAAGAAGTGCAATAATTTCGCTGACAAGGCGAGGCAGACTTGTGACGGCACTGCAGATAGCCCACAGAAACAAAGTCAGCAGCCGGATATGCGAGGAGTTTACAGACGAGGAGAAGCAGGTGCTTTACAAGGGCTTCTGCAGGCTCAACGAAGTTTTTGAAGAATGTATAGATGTAATGGAAAACACCAGTTACAAAAATAATAAAAAAGATAAGGAGAAATAATATGAAGCCGGTTTCACAGGAAGAATACAGGATTATGCAGGAAAAAGACTGGGAATGGGCCAAAGCCCTGATACAGTGTCAGATTGATGACAAAAGACCCGGAGTGCAGCATCTTACCAACAGACCTATAATCAACATCAAGCAGATGCTTGAATCAAGCGCCGAGATTTACGGGGACGGTATAGCTTTTTATACCAAGTTTGAAAAAGGTCCGTACACTACAATTACTCACAGAGAGGTGTTTGACGATGTAAACGGCATGGGTACGGCTCTTATTGCTCACGGCATGAAGGACAGAAGAATTGCGGTAGTCGGAGAAACCACATATATGTGGGGCATAGGGTACCTCGGCACTGTCTGCGGTACAGGCATTGTTGTGCCTCTTGACAAGGAGCTTTCATACAATGAACTCAAAAACCTCATAAACGAGGCGGAGTGCTCGGCAATAATTTTTGACAAAAAAAGAGAAGCCACATTTGTTAAGATGATGGAGGAGGGCGAAACAGGCCTTGAACTTCTGATTTCACAGGACAGAAGAGAGTCCGCAGACGGCATCATTTCACAGTGGGAGCTTATAGCAGAGGGCAAGCAGCTCATAGCAGGCGGCGACAGAAGCTTTCTTGATGCACAGATAGACAGTCAGGAAATGAGTATAATAATATTCACATCGGGTACAACCGGTATGGCCAAGGGCATCATGCTTTCACACAGAAACATAGCTGCAGACCTGATGGTATCGCCGACGCTTGTGGATTTCCTGCCAAGCGATATTTTCTTCTCGGTGCTGCCTATACACCATACATTTGAGTGCACCTGCAACTTCATAATGCCGCTTTACAAGGGCGGCGCAATTGCACACTGCGAAGGCCTCAAATACATAGTCAAGAACATACAGGAGGTTCATCCTACATTCCTGCTGGCGGTGCCTGCAATATTTGAAGCGCTGCACAAGGCAATATGGAAGGGAATCAGAGCCAAGGGCAAGGAAAAAACCGTAAGAAAAGCGATGAAGATATGCAAAGCCGCAAAGAAAGTCGGCATAGATCTTACCAATGTGTTTTTCAAGGAAATCAAACAGACCCTCGGCGGCAGCATGAGAATGATGATATGCGGCGGAGCTGCCATCAATCCGGAAATTTTAGAGGATCTGCAGGCATTTGGAATTATGGCTCTGCAGGGCTACGGACTGTCGGAGGCTGCGCCTATGGGTGCGTTAAACCCTGAAAACAAGCCTAAGAGCAACTCCTGCGGCATTGCATTTCCGGGCTTTGATGCCAAAATCGCAGAGCCGGGCGCAGACGGAGTAGGCGAGATATGCCTCAAAGGCGACAATATCATGCTGGGATATTACAAGAATCCTGAGGCTACGGCTGAGGTTATCAGAGACGGCTGGTTTTATACAGGCGACCTCGGATATATAGATGATGAGGGTTACATTGTAATAACAGGCAGGAAGAAAAATGTCATCATCACCAAAAACGGCAAGAACGTATTCCCTGAAGAACTGGAATATCAGCTTTCACTCTTTGATGAAATCGCAGAATCGATGGTATTTGAAGGAGAAGCAGAGGGTAAGGACGATACTCTTATCGTTGCCGGCATATATCCTGACTGGAATATGATTAAGGAGATTCTCGGCGATAAGGCTGATGATGACAAAGAGGTTGAAAAATATTTGTGGACGCTGGTTGACAGAGTAAATGAAGAAAATCCGGGCTACAAGATGATAAAGAAAATCAATTTGAGACATCAGGAATTTGAGAAGAACACTTCAAGAAAAATAAGGCGGTTTGTTGAGGAAAACAAAAAAGCTCTATAGAAGCACAGGCAGGCTATTGTTAAAAATTAAGGCGGCCGGAAAGTCGCCTGTTTGTCTGTAAACTGTTATTTGAAGGATTGTTTTTTCGGGTGCTGTCTGCGAGTTTTGCCCGGCGTGGCAGCAGAGGCAAATGCTTTTTCTGAAAAAAGAACATCACGGCAGGGAAATTTGTGCAGAACCTTTGATTTCCTTGAAATTTCAATCTTGAAACTATAATCAGGAGATTGTTTTTGCAAAAATTTATTCAAAACCCTTGACTTGAACATCGGTGTTCGGTTTATAATAAATTGTGTATAATGATTTTGCATTGTTTCAGAGTACAGGCAGCCAATGATGAGACTTTTGGCATAGAGTATCAAGGCTCTCTGTTTTCAGATGTTATGAATTTAATGGGCAGAGCAACCTGAGTCACATAGGCGTCTTTGTTGTCGCCGTGATTAGGAGGACCTTCCATATAGATATTGCGAAAATGTCTGTGAGGTGTCATGTTGTTATCCCTGGCATATTTCAGAAGCCTTGCGTGTACTGAAGGCAGATGCTCATAGGCTCCGCGATAGTAGATACAGATTGCGGCAACTTGAGGGAAAGTTTTAATTCCGCCTCCGCTGTGCTTTGAATCTACGGGAATTGCATAGAGACCGTCGGCTTCGGAGTCTGTTGAAACAAAAGTACACATTCTGTTGGAGATATCAGCGGTGTAGTTTTTCATAGCATGGATATAAGCGCTGCGAAGCTCCGAGGTTTTGCGGGCTATATCGGCATTGTGAAATTCGTGGCAGTACGCCGTAAACTCAGGGAGCGTAACATGGAGAATCTCCGGCTCAACTTTTTTTGACTGACGAAGCTGAAGCTGTGCAATATGCTGATCAAGCTGATTGCGCAGAAGCACCAGGCGGTTTATATATTCGTCAAGAGCATTGGTATTATCGAAATAGTTTTTTATTTCGGCAAGCGAAAGACCCAGTTCCTGAAGTGAACGTATCAGCCGTATGTGTACAATATTATCGGCAGAATAATGACGAATACTCTGCCCTTCATATTTTGATGCGGGTGTCAGAAGTCCGAGATTTTCATAATTGATCAGTATTCGCCTTGTGAGCCCTAAAGCTTTGGTAACTTCCCCTATCTGGAACAGTTCTTTTTGTTTGTTTTCCATATATGCTCCCGTATATCGGTAAATGTGTGAAATCAGATGAACTTGTATGAATTGAATACAGATGTTCGCTAAGAATATTATATGGATTACCGGCAGGTATGTCAACAGCAGGCTAACCCCCGGAGGATATAAACAGCCATAAATTAAGGAGGACTCTAAAATGGCATTAAAAGATAATTTTACGCAGGCTGTCAAAGGCATTACAGGTTATGACGGACCTGTCAAAAACCCGGCAGGCAGGCAGACAGATGATACAGCAGGGATTAAGTCTGCAGATGTTATAGTGGTCAGCAAAGACAATCAGAACTACAGCTCGGTAATAACAAAGAGCATGACTGTCACAGGGAATATACAGAGCAGTAATGATATTCAGATATATGGTAATGTCAGAGGCGATATCGTATGCGACAGAGATGTTCTGGCAAACGGACTTGTGATAGGCAATATCAGAGCAAAGCAGCTGACAGCAAAGTCATGCACAGTTAAAGGCGATATCAGCCTTACAGGCGATGCCGTTCTTGAAGCGGAGAGCATTGTTGTAGGTGACCTGAATACGGCCAATCTTGAACTCAGTGGGAAGATCAAGGGCAATATTGACACCAGAGGTGTTGCGCAGCTTAATCCGTCAGCGCTGATACAGGGGGATCTGAAGGCGTCGCATATGTCGGCGGCTCTTGGCTCAAGGATAAACGGACGCATAATTACAGACGATATTGATGATGCTGATTTTGAAATAGAAATGGATTTTGAGATAGAGGAGTAATTGCCAATGAAAAACGATACTGTAGCAGAAATAAAAGAACCCGCAAACAAAGAGGCGGCAAAGCCTGAAGAGGCATTTAAGACAGAACTTGTGAACGCTGTCATGGACGAGTACGGCGTTATAGCAAAAGACACCAGAGTAACAGGAGACATTAAAACCGAAGGTCATATTACCATAGAGGGCATAGTCAGAGGCAATATAGAAGCCAAAGGCAATGTGGTGGTGGCAGGAAGTGTTTTCGGAAACATATCCTGTGATAATCTGATACTGCAGCAGGGGGGGGAAGGACTTGCTGACAGTGAAATAACAGCAAACGGCCATGTTGTGATTGAGAGCGATGTTTCAGTCAAAGGCAGTGTGAAATGCAGGGATATTACCATTTACGGCAAGCTTGAGGGGAGCGTAGAGGCAAAAGAAAAAGCCTATATTGGTGAAGAGGGCATATTTGACGGAACCATCAGCGCTGCCAGCCTTGGAGTGCAGCCGGGAGCCAGAATATCCGGCACAGTCAAAGTTTCGGGTTACAAGTAATACAATCAGTGCAAAATTAAGCACCTGCTTCTGTTTCAAACAAAAGCAGGTGCATTTTTGAGGCTGTTTTATCTGGCATTGAGGGTAAACCAGAACGTGCTGCCCTCGCCCACCCTGCTGTCTGCTCCGTATTCGGCTTCGTGACCCTTTAATATTTCTCTTACTATGGAAAGACCAAGACCCGTACCCTTGGAGCTTCTGTGATAGTTGCTGCTGACGCGGTAGTATCTTTCCCATACATGAGGCAGATCTTCGGGAGCAATACCTCTGCCATGATCCGAAACCTCAAATCTTACTTTGCCCGCAGCCTGATCAGGTCTGACTGCGACATATATATATTTGTCATCGCCGCAGTATTTGACAGCGTTGTTTACAAGGTTTGCGATTACCTGTTTGAGCTTTGACTCATCGCCTGCGACCGTGCAGGTTTCGGGAACTTCCATCACTATATCATATCCCTCCTGCTCAACCAGTATGTCATAGGAGTGGACTATTTCTCTTACGGCATCGCAGAAATCAAACTCTGAAACCTCAAGACTTATCACACCGGACTGCATTTTTGAAAGAGTGAACATATCATCTACCAGCAGATTCAGTCTGTCTGTTTCCTCGATTATAACATTGAGGTGCTCGTTTCGCTTCTTTTCGTTGTTGCCCGAAAGATCTCTTATCATCTCCGCATAGGATTTGACCATTGTAAGCGGAGTCTTGAGGTCATGTGATACATTTGCAATCAGATCTCTCCTCAGCTGATCTGACTTTGCAAGCTCATGCGATGTATATGTCAGCACATCTCCGAGGTTGATTATCTCGGTATAATGCTCGCCGGGGAAGTCTATGCCGTATTCGCCCTTTGAAAGTCTGACGGCGGATTCGGATATTTTTCTGAAGGATCTGGTGATGCGTCTTGTCAGCCATACCGCCATCAGGACGGCAAGGAACAGCGCAAGCACCGTAACATATACGAGCTGGTTTCTCAGTATCGCTATGGTTGAGGATACGGGATAAAGCGGCGCAAACAGATATATAATTATCTCGTGACCGCTTGAGGTGTCAAGATAGGCGCCGTAAACCAGTGTCTTGTAATTGCCCGAAGACTTGGGACTCTTGGCGGTATAGCCTCTGAAGCGTCCGTTTTTTTCGAGCTGCTCCTTTATCTCCGCACGCTCTCTGATATATGAATAGGCAGGCTGCGTTGTCATGCCCGTATATGATTCATCTGTATTCTGGGTGATGTAGTAGGTGTAGCCCGAAGCATCCTCGAATATCACGTCTATGTCGTTGGTGCTGGCCATAGTTCTGATGTTGCTGAGAAATTTGTCGGTAAACCCTCCAACCCTGTACTGTGCGGATATGGACTGGGCAAACTTGTTTACCTGATTTGTTTTCATATCCTCATAGCTGTTGTTAAGCATATATACCTGTGCCAGCCACACCACAGCCATTATGAGAGCCGCAAAGCACACAAAATACAGCCACAGCTTGAATTTAAGACTGTTGGAATCGAATTTGCGGTGATTATGCTTCAAATTTGTAACCTACCCCTCTGAGTGTAACAATATGATCCCTGTACGGGCCGAGATTGTTTCTGAGATTTTTGATATGTGTATCTATGGTTCTGTCATCGCCGAAGAAATCATATCCCCAGATATCCGACAGCAGCTTGTTTCTTGAAAGCGCGATGTTTTTGTTCTCTACAAGATAAAACAGCAGCTCATATTCCTTGGGGGTAAGCTCCGCTTTTTGGCCGTCTACTGTCACAGTCCTTGCAGGTATGTTGATTTCAAGTCCGTCAAATTTAAGAATTTCAGGCTGCTCCTCCTGCGCGGCTCTGCTTCTTGCAAGCACTGCGTTGACTCTTGCCATCAGCTCCTTGGGACTGAAAGGCTTGACAACATAGTCGTCTATGCCCAGCTCAAAACCGAAAAGCTTGTCGTATTCCTCGCCTCTTGCCGAAAGCATTATTACAGGGATATTTTTTGTTTTTTTTATCTCCTTGCAGGCGGAATAGCCGTCAAGTCTGGGCATCATTATATCCATTATAATCAGGTCGTAGTCGTGTAATCTGCAAAGCCCCACGGCTTCCATGCCGTCAGCTGCCTCCTCGACCTCATAGCCGTTAAATTCCGAGTATTCTCTGATAACCTCGCGGATTTTCTGTTCATCATCTACAATTAAAATTTTAGGCATATCCTACCTCCGTCTTTGTTCTCTGTACAGAATAGTTTTTTATTGTGAAAAACGTGTGAAATGTATGTATTGATTGTATCACATTTGATGAAAAAATGGAATTATGTATATTTTAAGGCGGCGCTGCCGGGCAGTTCACGATAGGGCAATAGCTAGAAGCAAGCGGATTTAAGTTTCCGGACTGAGTAGAAGAATATATGGCAGACAGAACAGCGGTGCTCTTGATGCGAAATAATTACC
>CAVDMD010000061.1:0-13500 GCA_963609975.1 bacterium
AAATAACCCGCCCAGAGTCAGAACTACCTGTAAATTAAAACAGATAACCCTCCGGTATATCATATATCAATGGGTTACCTGCTTATATATTTTTGTCAGGGTAAGATATTTCGAGGTCAGCGCTGCCGCCCCTGAAGTCTGTTACTCCGGCTCCTCCCGATATGAAATATGCGTCTATAAGTTCAGGAGTGTTCATATCTGTAACGGTGTTCTTCTGCGCCTGTTCCTGCTCTGTCTGCTTCCAAAAACAGCAAAGCCGCCTGAAATCTGCACATTAAAGCAATCCCCGACGGCTGTCACTATGGTACCTCCGATGGGACTCGAACCCATGCGCATAGTTCCGGAGACTACCGCTCTATCCCCTGAGCTACGGAGGCATATCCTACCTGTCTACTATACACAATAACCGGGTGCCGTGTCAACAGATTTCCATTGAAAATACATTGCTGTAAAAGACTGCAGATTTTCTTATGCACAAATGCTGCAGACAGACTGTTTTGCTGTGTTTGTTCTTTCAAATATACAATTTTGCCGGAAACGAGAAACAAAAAGCACCGGTCTTTGCAGAATAGCGCCTGCACATCAGAGAAAAAGTTTGAAATATTGCAAACATTTTGACTTATTTCTCCTTTTTATATATAATACTGATATATCTTAATTTGAAGGAGGTGTTCAAATGTCATTCAAAAACAGGCGTGTAGAAAACGAATTCAAAAACTTCAACGCATGGAAGTCACTGTTCGGACTCATACTAACTATCGGCCTTACAATTTTAATCAAGCAATTGTTTCTTCCGGATAACGTTGAAGATTTCGGCGCATGGAGCACGCTACCTGCAATATTTCTCATAGTGTACATATTTATCACAAAGAGAATTATTGAGGCACTTATCCTTGCAACATTTGTCGGGTGGATTATGTGTGCACAGCCCGGCGAAAATGTGCTTACTGTTTTCTGTGAGTCATTTCTCGAGACCATGCAGACAGGAAGCGACGCATGCTGGCTTATTATCGTATGCGGCACCATGGGCGGCATCATAGCTCTTATCGAGAGATCCGGCGGAGCTCATGCTTTCGGTGAATGGGCAGCCAAACGGGCCAAATCAGAAAAGGCCGCTCTGATGTGGACATGGGTTCTTGGAGTTATCATCTTTATAGACGATTATCTCAATTCCTGTACCGTAGGTTCATGCATGGCAAATATCACTGACAAGTACAAAACTCCAAGGGAAATGCTGGCTTATGTTGCTGACTCAACAGCTGCTCCTCTTTGCGTAATCATCCCGTTTACAACATGGGGTGTGTTCGCAGGAAGGATTATGATTGATTCAGGCTGGGCAGAAGGTCAGACCACCCCTGTAGCTGCTTTTACCGCAACCATCCCTTACAATTTCTATGGGTGGATTGCAGCTTTACTTGTTCCTTGCGTAATACTCGGGCTGGTTCCTAAATTCGGTCCTATGAAAAAAGCTTACGAAAGAACAGCAAACGGCGGTCCTCTGGCTCCGGAAGGTTCAGACAAAATTTCAATTCTTTCTTCTGACAAGGGCGATGTTGAGCTGCCGGACAAACCAAATGTACTCAACTTCTTCCTCCCTATAGTTGTTCTCGTAGCCACAACTATAATTGCCGGTACAGAAATGCAGATAGGTGTTGTATGCACCGTCATTTTCATGCTTATCATTTATCCTGCACAGGGGCTTATGACTGCAAATGAATTCTGGGATGTTTTCATCAAAGGACTTCAGAATATGACACTGCCGCTGCTGCTTATGGTAACAGCATTTGAATTCGGCGCCATGAATGAAACAATAGGGTTTACAAGATGGTGTATTGAAACAGGTGCAGAGCATATGACCGCAGCCACGGCTCCGCTTTGCATTTTCCTTATCCTTGCATGTACAGAATTTATAACCGGGACAAACTGGGGTATGTATATCATAGCTCTGCCAATCGTTATTCCTCTTGCATATCAGCTTGACTGCAATGTTCCGCTTCTTACAGCCGCCTGCCTCTCGGCCGGTGTGTTCGGAAGCCATGTATGCTTCTACTCAGATGCAACAGTTATAACATCGGCGGCCTGCGGATGTGATAATTTCAGACACGCAATCACTCAGATGCCGTTCGGTTTCCTTGCAGCAGGAATCTCAGCATTGCTGTTTGCAGTTATGGGTTTTGTAATGGCCTGATGTAATGCAATAATTTGAAACACTTTGGAGGATTCATCAGGAATCCTCCTGTTTTTTTGGAAAAACAGCATTTCATATATTATAAAAGGCATATTCCCGACGCCATTCTGAGATTATCGGCAGGGTTTCTGCGGTGAGAGCAGAAGTTCTCATTGCAGCAGGTGCATATATCGCTTATCTCGATATCCGCAACGCCTGCCTCTTCAAGCTGCTTTGCGTTGATACCCTTGAGGTCCACATAAAATTTACCCTCTGCCCTGCCCTCTGACATATATTTCTCCGCCCATTTGAAAGCGGTTCTCATAGCCTGCGGAACATCAGCATCGGTTTCAAAGCAGCACTCTGATATCCCGGGTCCTATATATCCTCTGATATTGCTGCAGCCGTATCTTTGCTTCATAAGCTCTGCCGTCTTTGCGGCAATGCCAAGCGCCGTACCTCTCCAGCCCGCATGAACCGCCGCTATGACTTTGATGTCCGGATCATAAAGCTGCACAGGTATGCAGTCGGCATGGGCTGTTATCAGGCAGACGCCGGGAACATCGGTCACAAATGCATCATATCCGTCAAGAACAAGATCTGTTTCCGGTCTGTTATCTATCACAAGTATGCGATCCTTATGGACCTGCCTGCTTCTGACCCAGATAACATCGTTCATACCAAGAGCTGCCCTGACCGCTTCGCTGCTGTACGGCGTTCGCGCCGCGCCCTCTGCGGTTGTAACAAAGCTTCTGATGTGTCTGTCTTTTAGTCCGTCTATATAGAGTTTCATTTTCTGTTCTCCTCTGAATCCTCTGCGCAGGGACATTCGGGCAGGCCGCCAAGTGAAGTCAGCACCGACAGAATCCCCGCAAGAGCCGCTGTCGAAGCTGCAAGCTTCCAGTCCACCTGACTCATCACCGCTTCTGTGCCTATTACGGCCGCCGCACTCTGACAGACAGTTCTGATACACCTGACGCCTGCGGCTTTAATCCATGCTTTGCTTTTCATTCGCCACGCCTCCCTATACATATTTATATGCACAGCAGGCTGCTGATGACAAAGCCGCCTGAAAAGCATATGGTTCCTGCCCCCGCAGTCTTTGATTTGCTTTTTTATAATATATGAAATATCGGCTTATAGATATTTCCGTATGTTTTCGCTTTTTTTATTCTTCTTTATTATTATACGTCTTTTGTGCATATCGTCAATTTTCTTTTAGAAATCACGTGCTTCTTGCATATGTTTTTTAAGAAGCCGGGCGGGAACCTGCTGATGTTAATATCGAAAAACGCCTTGTGAACACGAACGCAAACATTTTCAAAAAGAATATTACAATGTAAATCTTCGTATGCTATAATGCAGCAGGCAAAAGAAGTAAAATTTCAAACACGAAATCCGCAACGGAATTAAACCGGGGTCAGTTGTCATTATCTGTCGCCGGACAATAAGCCGCACAAAAAGCAAAAAACCGCCGAAAGCACTAAAATATCAGCATTTTCAAGCGGTTTGAAACTGGCACTCCCGAGAGGATTCGAACCTCCGACGCACGGTTTAGGAAACCGACGCTCTATCCCCTGAGCTACGGGAGCACATTTACCTATAGATAATACCACAAACCCTATGTGCTTTTCAAGTCCCAGAACATTTAACATTTCAGCCACATTTTATCTATATATTGTTTTTTTAATGTTTTTTTGTTTTTTTCGATACAAAATGTAGTATATGTAGTAGAATATATAATTACAAATACAAATTTATTTCAGGAGGGATTTTTTATGAGCGTACAAATTACAGGCAATGCTCCTCACGATGAGGCTATGGCATATGTTGACTATCTTCAGAAAAAATACAACAGGAAGCTTGAATCCCTGAATATTAACATAGACGGGGACTTCGCGGATCTTAACTACAAATTCACACAGGTGCCTTTTGAGCGTATCAGACGAATCACAGGCTACCTTGTAGGCACCATGGATATGTGGAATGACGCCAAAACCGCAGAGGAGGCCGACAGAGTCAAGCATTCTCTGGGCAGCAGCGGAGGCATGGAGCAGATATGATTTCAAAAGCCGGATTCTTAATCCGGTTTTTTGATGTCAATATTGAACAAAACCCGCCGCAATGTTAGAATATATAGTGTTCACTACAAATTCACAGGAGAATATCAATGCACAAAGAAGCTATACGGCCTGTATGGGCAGAAATAAATTTATCCAACCTCGACTATAACATCAGGAATATCAGGGCACTGCTTGGAAGCGGCACCGGAATAATCGGCGTTGTCAAGGCTGACGGCTACGGTCACGGCTCTGTCAGGGTTGCCGAAGTTCTCAGAAAAAACGGCGTTGACACATTTGCCGTATCCACACTTCAGGAAGCCATCACCCTGAGAGAAGCAGGAGTGACAGAGCAGATTATGGTTTTGAGCCTGACACCCGATATTTATTCTGATGTCATCGTAAAATACAACCTGACACCTGTTGTATGCAGCCTTGAAAACGCTGCACACATTTCCGAAACGGCTGCCGCAGCCGGCAAAACCGTGTCGGGATTTATCGCTGCAGATACAGGCATGGGCAGAATAGGATATCTGACGTGGGATGAAAACGCTGTTTCGGAAATCAAAGCGATTTCACAGCTTTCCAATTTCAAAACGGCGGGGCTGCTTTCCCACATGGCTGTGGCGGATATCACCGACAAGACATTTTCTTATCAGCAGGAAGCCCTCTTTAACGAATTCTGCGACAGGCTGACAGCTGCAGGCATACAGATTCCCGTCAAAACCATCGCAAACAGCGCGGCGGTGATGGAGCTTCCGTCATCGCATTTTGACGCAGTGCGCCCCGGAATCATACTTTACGGCTGCTATCCTTCGGAGGAGGTTGACAAAAGCATTCTTTCACTGAAGCCTGTCATGTCGGTAAAGGCCTCCATATCTCATCTCAAAGATATTCCCGCAGGATTCTCGGTCAGCTACGGCAGGGCTTTCACAGCAGAGCGTCCAAGCAAAATAGCCACAATTGCACTGGGATATGCAGACGGCTACCCAAGACCCTACGGCCCTTGCGGCGAGGTTATAGTCAACGGCGTCAAAGCACCTCTTGCCGGCAATATCTGTATGGATCAGTGCATGATAGATGTAACCGATGTGCCTGATGTCAAAACGGGAGATGAGGTAATCATCATGGGCAGTGACGGCAAAAACACCATCCTTGCCGATGACATTGCCAGAGCAACGGGAACCATCAGTTATGAAATTCTCTGCGCTTTCGGGCAGAGGCTTCCCAAGATCTACACAAAATAGGAATACCTTTTAATATATATATCATTGATTTTTTTCGATATTACGGTATATACTTATACTATCAGAACCGATACGGAGGTGACAAACTATGAATTCGGAATATATGCGTGTATTCAAGGCATTTACAGATGAGAGCAGGGTCAGAGTTCTTGAGCTGCTGTGCGAGGGCGAGCAGTGCGCCTGCGTTTTGCTTGACGATCTCAAAATCAAGCAGCCTACCCTTTCACATCATATGAAGATATTATGCGACTCGGGGCTTGTTACAAGCAGAAAAGAAGGCAAATGGAACTACTATTCCATCAACGAGTCGGGCTGCACCTATGCCAGCTCCCTTATAAACACTCTCAAAGAAAAGAAAATGGGCAGTATTATCAAATTTATGTCCGGCTTTTTTCATATGCTCAGACCTGTCAAATCTCTTTTCAGAGCAAAAACACAGGAAGAAAAAGAGGCAGACTGCATGGACTGCAGCTGTTCCTGTATGAAATAGGGGACAGGCTATGAACAAATACCTGATAGACAAACAGGAAATCGACTCAATAGAGCTGAAATGTCTGGTTGTAAGCAGAGGCCTCAAAGTCGGCAAAGAAGTATACAGACAGTTTTCCGAGGATTACAGGCTTGACATCAACCCTCTTACCTGCAACAGCTTCAGGCTGTCTGACGGAACCATAGTTCAGCTTACAGATATGGGGTTTCATCTCAGATACCTTGGAGGTATGCTTTCATGGAGCAATCTCAAGCTTTTGAAATACGCCTCTCAGCTTGGCACTCCTTTCACACTTGAAGTAGCCGAAGACAAAGCCGCACTTATGTACAAAGGAGAGTTCCTTGACTTTGTAACGTTTCCCGAAAAAACAGACTTTTTCAGGCGGCACACATCCCTCGGCACACCCTACATAGGCAACGCTGTGCTTCAGGGCGTGGACTGGGTTGCGTTTCAGTGCCTGTGGCCATGCGAATATGCCGCAGCAGGCAAGCCATGTGAATTCTGTTTTTCGGGAGCGGATTTTGAAGCTCTTGCAAGAAAAGGCAAACCTCAGCCGGCAGCTCTTGCTTCATCGGATGTTGCCGAAATCGTAAAATATGCAGTCGAAAAAGTAAACTGCAGCAGCGTGCAGATTACAGGCGGCTCAACCTTTGCAGGCAAAACAGAGGCTTCACACCTGCGGTCTTATCTCAAAGCAATCTCCGAAACCGTCAGTGTTCCCGGAGAGCTTCTGCTGTATATAACTCCGCCGGAGGAGCTTGCGCTTGCAGATGAATATTTTGAACTGGGCGCAAGCCGTATAGCCTGCAGCCTTGAGGTCTGGGATATGAGCAGAGCAAAGATAATCACCCCGGGCAAGGCTTTCTTCACAACAAGAGAGCGCCATCTTAAAGCGCTTGAATATATAGCTCAAAAATACGGAAACGGCAAAGCTTTTTCAAATTTCATCATAGGACTTGAAAGCCTTGATACACTGAAAGAAGGCTCCGCTTATCTTGCCGAAAGAGGCATACTTCCTGCCGCTTCAATCTGGATGCCTATGGGAAGACCTGTCATGGGCTCTATGCAGGCTCCTGATATAGATTACTACAGACAGGTCAAAGAGCATTTTGCCATGCTCTATGACAAATACGATCTGGAACCGGCAGAGTGCTGCGGGCTTAATGTATGTATGGAAAGAGATATATGGAGATATTCAAAAGGAGAGGAGCTATGAGCGGCTGCCTTATATGCAAAAGCCCTCTTGTATATTCACCCGATATACGAAGGTCTGCAGAGTGCTGCTTATGCGGAAAACATACAGAAACCAATGTAATATGCGAGCAGGGGCATTTTGTTTGTGACGAATGTCACGAAAAGGCTGCAATCAGAAGTATTCTGGAAGCGGCAGCAGGTCTTGATTCAAAAAATCCTGCTGAAATACTCACATATATGTTCAAATTGCCTGCAGTCTATATGCACGGTCCTGAGCACCACATACTCGCAGGCGCATCTGTTCTGATTGCATACTGCAATGCAAAAGGCATACCCAAAAACACAATGCTGAATGAAATGATTGCACGAGGCAGTCAGATTCCCGGCGGCACCTGCGGTTTCTGGGGCTGCTGCGGAGCTGCTCCAAGCGCAGGTATTGCCTGCAGTATAATTACACAGACGACCCCTATGAGCAGCGTCCAATGGGGCAATGCAAACCTGCTCACATCCAAGGTTCTCGCCGAAATAGGCAGATACGGCGGTCCCCGCTGCTGCAAACGAACGTCATATATTGCAGTTCTGACCGCTTCACAGCTTATATCCGAATACACCGGTGTGCAGCTTGATATGCCTGCCGGCATACAGTGCGGTTTCTCCTCACAAAACAGCGAATGTCTGAAAGATCGCTGTCCGTTTTTTACTGATATAAAATAAGGTATGGGATATTTCTCTCATACCTTTTTCACAGTCAATTATACAGGGACAGCTGTACCAATCCCCCGGTCTGCTGTCCCCTGTTCAAACTACTATTCTTTGTTGTTTTTGAGTATCAGTCTGCCATTCTTAGATGTCCAGTATGTCGAGCTTAATTTCGGGCATTTTGAGAATGTGATTGAAGAAACCTTAGTTGCAGTTGCAAGCCATGGCTTCCATGTAAATCCTGCTGCGCCGTATGCTTTGCCTGATGTCTTGTAGTAGTTGTTGAAGATATTTCTCTTCATAACATCCCAGCCGCCGGTGTAGTAGCCTATGAGCTGACCTTTTGCCAGTTTGCTGTTGCTTCCGCTGACCTTGCCTGTCGAGTAGTTGCATTTAACATATCCGCCCAAGACGTCTGCTGTTGCTGCAAGACCGCCTGCATAACCTGTACCCTTGTGAGTAACTGTGCCTGTATTGTAGCAGTTTCTCATATCTGCACAAAAACCTGCGACACCGCCTGCATTTGCGGTTACATTGCTGTTTACCGAAATCTTGCCTTTGTTGTAGGTCTGCTCAACCTTGCCTGTGCTGCCTACAACTCCCGCAACACAGATTTCGTCAATGCCGACCTCAGCGCCTTTGTATGAAATTGCGCCGCTGTTGCTGCATTTTGAAACTTTTTTACCGTTATAGACTACACTGCAGGCAATACCGGCTGCTGTCGAACCCTGATGATTCTTGGCATTGTTGGTTATGCTGATGCTGCCTGTATTGGAGCACGATATTACGCTCGACTTTGTTTCTATTACTATACCTGCAGCGCTTGAAGTAAAAGCATAGGCGTTGTTTGTGGTTTTATTACCTGTAATGGTGATTTTGCCGCTGTTCTTACAGCCTGAAATTGCTGTGCTGCCGGAGTAAAACCCAGTTATACCTGCAACCTCACAGTCGCCGCTTCCCCAGTTCGGATCAGGAGTATGGGTCACAGAGATATTACCCTTGTTGGTACATTTAGTTACAGAGCCTTTGCCTGCAAACCATGCAATTCCTGCGGCAACCGGAGCATATTGTCCTTTATGAGTAATCTCTATATTGATACTGTTGGTACAGCTCTTGAACGTTCCTTTTTCGTATTCATAAAACACGATCCCGGCGACCTCGCACATATCATCAGTCTGATCACCATCCTCGTCTAAGATATAACGATTGCTGATTTTGATGCTGCCGGCGGTTTTAATTCCGTTAAAGGTGCAGTTTCTTGACATCGCAAGAAGTGCTGCAGCGCTTCCTCCGCCGGTCATGTTAATATTTACATTCGACATGGTCAGATCCTTGAAGGTTGCGCCCTCGGCATTTCCGAACAATGCGACTTTTTCTTTCCAGCTTGAAGTCGTATACGTATAGCCTTTGATTGATTTGCCGTTGCCGTCAAGTGTCCCTTTGAACGGGTTGTTTTTATCCGCAAACAGTATCAGATTTGTCTCACCCGAAAGGTCAATGTCGTTTGCCAGATAATATTTGCCTGACGGATTTTTTTCCATTGCCTTCAGGTCATCTGCTGTTGATATGGCTGTGCCGTCTGTAGCCGCATCCGCAACATACAGTCCCGGACCTGCCGGAATTGCAAAAGCAACCGCCACTGCCAGTAATAACGATAGTAGTTTTTTCATTTTGATTTCCTCCTCTTAAAAGGTTTCGTATCGCAGCAGCCTCATAGGTATGAGCCTCCTGCTTATATTGTCACCATATAGTATAGACTGAACATTGATGTTCAGGTCAATACGCCAAATGTGGTTTTTCTGCGGTTTTTTACTTCATCTGCCGCTATGCCAGCCTTTCGACTCTGCGCACGGTTTCATCTTCGGGAAGCTCCATATCAAGAATATCGGTAACCGCATCCGCTATATCCGGTTTTTGCATTACCAGCTTCCATATTTTCTCTCTAATTTCCTGTGAAAGCTGACCGCTTCTTACCTTATGTCTATTATAAAAAAAAATGGAAATATACGGAATTAAAATTCCTATTTCCACATATCGCACACAAGGTGCGATAACATTCAAGGTGCTTTCTTTGAAATATACGGAAATATCTCTAAAGCGATATTTCCTATATTATAAAAAAATATTATTTTTACAATAAAAACTTTATTATTTTTTAATTTTTTGTCATAAACTATAATAAATACTACTAAGCGCACAAACCTTGACAAAGGGCTTTTTCTCGCTTATAATGTATTTAATGATTGAGTTGCAGACGCCTGCGGGGCCTGTGACCGAAGGAGTTCCTGCGGGAGCTCCTTTACTTTTATGGAGGATTATACGTCAAAGCCTTTTTTATCATTTCAAGATCAAATTCACAGTTGCGCAGTAAAAATCTTACTATCTCCGATGCAGCTTATGCCGAACGTACGCTCCGTGAAATTGGATATTTCGGATTGATTGGAGGTTATAAAGAACCTTTCAAAAATCCTACGACAAAAAAATATAAAGATGGTACAACTTTTGAAAGTATTGTTGAGTTATATAAATTCGATGAAACTCTCAGGGAATTATTTTTAAAATACATTTTGAAGATCGAACGGCATATCCGTTCTCTACTTTCCTATTATTTCACAGCAAAATATGGAGAAAACCAATCTTTCTATCTTGATGTCAATAGCTATGTTTCATTTCCAAACAGGAGCAACGATGTTTCTAAACTGATAGGAATATTAGATTCGCTCGCAAGTAAGAATAGTGATTATCCCTACATTAATCATCAGCGACTTACTTACGGAAATGTTCCGCTTTGGGTTCTTGTAAATGGTTTGACCTTTGGTACACTGTCCAAGTTTTATGGCCTTGTGCAACCTGATATTCGCACGAAGATATCCAGAAATTTTAACGCAATTAAAGAAAAACAATTGACACAATACTTAAAAGTAATTACTAAATTCCGCAATGTTTGCGCCCATAACGAACGATTATTTTCATTCAAAACGAAGAACGCTATCCCTGATACAATTTTACATACAAAACTTTCAATTCCTCAAAAGGGTACACAATACCTTTATGGAAAACAGGATTTATTTGCATTGGTCATCGCCTTTCGCTATCTCCTTTCCGATGAGGATTTTAAGAAATTCAAGAGAAGCCTTTCTCGGATTTTCTCTGATTATCTTTCAAAAAAACATTCCCTGTCGCAGGAAAATATTTATGCTTTAATGGGTTTCCCATCAAACCGGAAGAACATTACGAGATACCGGAAATAGCTGCAAATCGACATTTCCGGTATTATAAGCTGGCACACGGCAGGATTGAAATTCATCTGCCGCTATGCCAGCCTTTCGACTCTGCGCACGGTTTCATCTTCGGGAAGCTCCATATCAAGAATATCGGTAACCGCATCCGCTATATCCGGTTTTTGCATTACCAGCTTCCATATTTTCTCTCCGGCCTCCTGTGAAAGCTGGCCGCTTCTTACCTTGTAGGACAGAAACTCTGCGAGTTCTCCTGCAATTTCACGTTTTTCTTTCATATCCATTGTCTGAAATCTCCTTTTGCTGTTCATTTAGCAAAACCCCTGCACATATGCACAGGGGTCTTAAAATCATTTAGCTTATTTCATCTGCTTGGCAACTTCTTCTGCAAAGTTTTCTTCTTTCTTTTCGATGCCTTCGCCTACTTCAAAACGTACAACCTTGGCAATTGAAAGTTCCTTGCTTACAGATTCAAGATACTTGGCAACTGTCTGCTTGCCGTCTTCTGCTCTTACATAAGTCTGGTCAAGAAGGCAGATTTCTTTGAGCTGCTTTGAAACACGTCCTTCAACAAGTCCTGTGAAGATCTTGTTTGATGCGATGTTTGCCTTGTCTGCAACTGCAAGCTCAGCAAGCTTGGCCTTGGCTTCCTGTGAAAGGAAGTTTGGCAGATAGTTGAAGTTAAAGCTCTTGTCAGCTCTTTTTTCTTCGAGTATTGCAATGTCTTCCGCATCCCATACGCCGTCAACAGCTTTGTCTAACAAAGCGTTCAGGATTGGTTTCGGAAGTGTGAACGGGTCGTTCAATGCGCTTTCGAGTGTGATTTCTTTGATCTTGGCAAGCTCGTCAGCTGAAATATCGTTGCGGCTTACATACTGCGGGTTCATAGCTGCAACCTGCATTGCGATGTTTGTTAAAGCCTCTTTTACGGTATCAGTTGCTTCGCCGCTGCCTACAACGATAACTCCGATTCTGCCGCCGCCATGAATGTATGAAGCAACAACATCACCTGATGCTTTTTCGATTCTTCTGATTGACATATTCTCGCCAATCTTAGCAATCTTGGCAGTTAAAACATCCTGTACTGTAGCGCCCTCAAAGCTCATTGCCCTGAATGCTTCGATATCATTGCTGTCTGCTGTTAATGCAAGTTCTGCAAGGTTTTCGACGAATTCAACGAATTCTTCGTTCTTGGAAACGAAGTCTGTTTCTGAATTTACTTCAACGATAGCAGCAGTTTTGCTGTCATCGGCAAAAGCAATTCTTACAAGACCCTCTGCGGCGATTCTGCCGGCTTTTTTGGCAGCCTTTGCAAGTCCTTTTTCTCTTAAATAGTCAACTGCAGCCTCTATATTGCCGTCTACTTCGACTAATGCTTTTTTGCAGTCCATCATGCCTGCGCCTGTCATTTCACGCAGCTCTTTTACCATTTGTGCTGTTACAGCCATTGTTGTTTCCTCCCCTGAAAATTATTCTTCTGTTGCTTCTGCTTCAGCAGCTTCTGTTTCTGCTGTTTCCTCTGCAGGAGCCTCTTCATCTGCAGCCGCATCTTCGCCCTGGTTGGCTTCGATGATAGCATCAGCCATCTTGCCTGCGATTAATTTCACTGCTCTGATTGCATCGTCATTTGCAGGGATTATATAGTCAACATCATCAGGGTCACAGTTGGTATCAACGATACCTACAACAGGAATACCTAAGATTCTTGCTTCTTTGACTGCGATTTTTTCTTTTTTAGGGTCTACGATGAACATTGCGCCCGGCATACCCTTCATTTCTTTGATACCGCCTAAGAATCTTTCGAGTTTTTCGGCTTCTGCTCTTAATTTGATAACTTCTTTTTTGGCGAGCTTTTCAAAAGTTCCGTCCTCTTCCATCTTCTGAATGTCATAGAGTCTTTTGATTCTTGCTGAAATTGTCTTGTAGTTTGTGAGCATACCGCCGAGCCATCTCTGGTTTACATAGTACATACCGCATCTCTTGGCTTCGTCTTCGATAGCTGCCTGAGCCTGTTTTTTGGTTCCTACGAAAAGAACCGGTTTGCCTGTAGCTCCGACTTCTTTCATAAAGTCATAGGCTTCATCGATTTTTTTGACTGTTTTCTGTAAGTCGATGATGTAGATTCCGTTTCTTTCGGTGAAGATGTAAGGTGCCATTTTAGGGTTCCATCTTCTTGTCTGGTGTCCAAAGTGCACACCTGCTTCTAGTAACTGTTTCATTGAAATTACTGACATTTTAATTTCCTCCCGGTTTTTTTACTTCCGTCATAATCGCTTCCGGAGCAAACTCCATTTTAATAACGCTCTGCGCTGGAGCACCTGTCATCCGAACCATATGACGTGCTATTTGAATAAGTCTGTAAATCGCAACAGACTAACATATACTATACTACAAAAACACCCTG
>CAVDMD010000062.1:0-13441 GCA_963609975.1 bacterium
CCTCATCAAGCAGCCATATCCTGTCGAAGCCGCACTGCTTTGCAAGGTATACTGCCTCATCGTAGCCGTAAACAATACCGGAAGTATCGTGAGCATCGCCGGTTACGGTAATTCTCCCCTCAAGTTTCCTTAGCTCATACAGCAGATTTTCCGACGGATAAGGCGCGCTTCTGTAGCCTCTGCTTATCGCCCCCGTATTTATTTCAAATATCATATCTGCTGCCGCAAGCTTTCGCATGGCGGCAAGCGCTGCCTCCATATAGTCCGCTTCTCTGAATATATCCTCTTTTTCGTTGAACTTTGATATCAGATCAAAATGCCCGACTATATCGGCATTTTTAATCCTGCCGGTCTCTTCAAAATACGCCTCCGCCGCAGCTCTGGAATTTCCCTCAAAGTGCCTGTCAATAGCCTCCTCAAGTATCTGCCTGCTTTCATCAAGGCTTATGTATTCTCCGCAGGAATACAGATTGTGAACAGAGCCTATGATATAGTCGTAGCTGTAATCGGGAATATCAGAGTACAAATCAAGCTCCAGTCCCTCATATATCCTGATTTCAGGATATACCTCTCTGAGTCTTTTTATCTCTCTGTGATACTGTCTTTCGGATTCCGGCAGCATCGTCCAGTCAGCTCCGAACGAAAGCAGGCTGTGCCCCGAAAATCCCATAGACTCAAGACCTGCCTCTATTCCGGCTCTCACCATTTCCTCCATAGTGTTTTTGCCGTCATCAAACACTGTATGAATATGAAGGCTCTGTTTCATCATTTTATCATTTTCTCCTGCTTGACCTTGGTGTCTATGATATGCCTTGAGGCCATCTCCTTTCGGATATCGTCTGCAGTAATACCCATCCGGCACATCAGCACCATTACATGGTACATCAGATCCCCTATTTCGTAAACTGTGTTGGCTCTGTCATTATCCTTTGCCGAAATAATAACCTCTGCGGACTCCTCACCTACCTTTTTTAAGATCTTATCAAGCCCCTTTTCAAACAGATATGTGGTGTATGAGCCCTCTTTCGGGTTTTCCCTGCGGTCATTTATCATATCCATAAGGTCCTCATAGGAAAACGGCATTTTTTGTTCATCCTTAAGCAGCGGATATTCAAAGCAGGAGTCTGTGCCAAGATGACAGGCAGGTCCGTCCTTTAATACTTCGATTACAAGAGCATCCCTGTCGCAGTCTGCTGTGATCGAAACTATATGCTGAAAATTCCCGGAGGTTTCACCTTTCAGCCAGAGCTGCCGCCTTGACCTGCTGTAAAAGCAGGTCAGCTTTTTTTCTATTGAAATTTCAAGGCTTTCCCGGTTCATATATGCAAGTGTCAGCACTTTTTTAGTAACAGCATCTGTCACAATGGCGGGTATAAGGCCGTTTATGTCAAATTTAAGTTCCGATATATCAATCATATTCTTATCTCCTTACATTAATTCCCTCACCGGCAAGATATTCTTTAAGTTCGTCTATCCTGACCTCTCCGAAGTGAAATATTGAAGCCGCAAGCCCCGCATCAACCTCCGGAAGCTCTCTGAAAAGCACTGCAAAGTCTTCCATGTCGCCTGCCCCGCCTGAGGCTATTACAGGTATGCTTACAGCATCGGATACGGCTTCGAGCATTTCAAGATCAAAGCCTTTTTTGACTCCGTCTGTATCTATCGAATTCAAAACAAGCTCTCCTGCGCCGTTTTTCTCGCACTCCTTTGCCCATTCAGTCAGATCTTTTCCGGTGCTTTCTCTGCCGCCTTTTGCATATACCGCAAATGCTCCGTTTTCTCTTCTGGCATCTATTGATATGACTACGCACTGGCTGCCGTATTTTTTTGCCGCCTCTGCTATAAGCTGCGGATTTTTCAGAGCTCCCGAATTGACGCTGACCTTGTCTGCCCCGTTTTTTAATACTCTGTCAAAATCCTCTATTGTGTTTATGCCTCCTCCCACTGTAAGTGGTATGAATATTTCAGAGGCTGTTTCTCTCAGTATATCCGTAAACAGCTTCCGGCCCTCCGCAGAGGCTGTAATATCATAAAACACCAGCTCGTCTGCTCCGTTTTCGCTGTAATGCCGCGCCAGCTCCACAGGGTCTGACACATCGTTTAGTCCCTCAAAGTTAACGCCCTTTACCACTCTGCCGTTTCTTACATCAAGACACGGTATAATTCTTTTTGTTATCATCCGGCCACCTCTATCGCTTCCTTCAAATCAACTGCTCCCTCATAGTATGCTCTGCCTATTATAGCGCCGTACATTCCAAGAGCCTTCACCGCTCTGATACTGTCAGTATCAGAAATTCCTCCGGAGGCGATTATATCCATGCTGTATTTTTGCAAAAGATTCCTGTAAAGCGATACGCCGGGGCCTGACATTGCGCCGTCCTTTGAAATATCTGTGCATATGACGGTTTTTACCCCTGCCTGCTGCAGCTTTACAAACATCTCCTCTGCCGTAATGCCGCTTGTTTCTCTCCAGCCCTTTATGGCCGCATATCCGTCTCTGATATCGATTCCCGCCGCTATTTTCGCTCCGTATTTTGCAGTCATATCCGCAAGAAACGCAGAATCTGTAACCGCCGCTGTACCGAGTATGACTCTTGCAGCCCCCGCCTCTATATATTTTTTTACAGCGGACTCGTCTCTGATGCCGCCTCCAACCTCAGCCTCAAGTCCGCTTCGGGCTATGATTTCTTTTATTGTTTCAAAATTGGGAGTGCCGCCGTCTCTGGCTCCCTCAAGGTCAACAATATGTATGAATTTCGCTCCCGCCGCTTTGAATTTCACTGCCGTCTCGACGGGGTTGTCACTGTAGACGGTCATCCTGCCGTAATCACCTTTGTACAGTCTTACTGCCTTTTTTTCATATAAGTCGATTGCCGGTAATATATACATATTCCCTCCTATAGCTCACAAAATGCTTTCAGTATTGCAAGTCCTGTTCTGCCGCTTTTTTCGGGATGAAACTGACAGCCAAATACATTTCCGTCCTCTGCCGCCGCCGTGATTTCAGCTCCGTATTCTGTCACCGCCGTTACTGCTTCATCACACTCTGCCGCATAAAAGCTGTGAACAAAATATACGAATTCACCCTCATTTACATATTTGAAAAGAGGACTTGGTTTTTTGAATTTCAGCAGGTTCCAGCCTATGTGGGGGACCTTGAGTCCTGCCGGTATGTCAGGCTTCATATCCTTAACTGTGCCCTTTATCAGGCCAAGACCCTCATGCTCTCCGTATTCACAGCTTTTTTCAAACAAAAGCTGCATTCCGAGGCATATTCCCATTATATATCTGCCCGACTGTGCCAGCCTTATAATCTCACGGTCAAGACCCGACGCTCTCAGCTTTGCCGCGGCATCGCCAAAGGCTCCGACTCCCGGCAGAATTATTCTATCCGCTTTTTCAAGCACTTTTGCATCAGATGTTACAACAGCCTTCTCTCCTATCATCGCTATGGAGCTTTTGAGAGAAAACAGATTGCCCGCTCCGTAATCCACTATACCTGTCATTTATATAACTCCCTTCGTTGACGGTATTTCGCCCTTTCGTTTTTCATCTATGCCGCAGGCCTTTGCCAGACATCCTGCAAAGGCTTTGAATATCCCCTCCGCTATATGATGCGAGTTGGCTCCTGAAAGCTTTCGTATGTGAAGCGTTATGCCGCTGCTTCTTGTAAAGGCTTCAAAGAATTCCTGCACAAGCTCCGTATCAAAGCTTCCGATTTTTTGCGCAGGGAAGTCCGCATCAAACACAAGGCAGCTTCTGCCTGAAATATCACAGGCGCAGAGTATAAGCGCCTCGTCCATAGGCAGAATTATGTCTCCGTATCTGCTGATCCCCCTTTTGTCACCAAGCGCCTCTTTGAGTGCGCTGCCCAGCACAATCCCTATATCCTCACAGCTGTGGTGATCATCTACATATGTATCGCCTGCGCAGGAAACCTCAAGGTCAAAGCCCGAATGCTTTGCAAGCAGTATAAGCATATGATCAAGGAAGCCTATGCCCGAAGATATCTTTGAATTTCCGCTTCCGTCCACATTAAGAAAAAGCCTGATCTGTGTTTCAGAAGTTTTTCTCTCCAATACCGCACTACGCATTTAATATCCTTTCCGCAGCGGAAACAAGCGCTTCCATCTGCTCTTTTGTTCCTATTGTAATACGCACATAATCGCTGATTCTGCCGTCACTGAAATGGCGTACAAGTATTCCCTGTTTTTTGAGCTCTGCATACAGTCTTTGCCCCGATATACGGCTGCTCCCTGCCAGTATGAAATTGGCCTGTGAGGAAACGGTTTCAAAGCCCAGCTTCTTCAGGCTTTTTTCTGTGAAGCTTCTGTTTTTTATAACTTCTCTGCAGTTTTCCATATATATATCGTTGTGCTCTATAGCCGCAATGCCTGCCGCCTGAGTCACAGCGCTCACATTGTACGGGTTTATCGAATATCTGACGGTGTTCATGTCAGCTGTTATTTCCCTGCACGCAAAGGCAAATCCGAGTCTTGCACCTGCCATGGATCTTGACTTTGAGAAGGTCTGGGTTACCAGCAGGTTGTCATATTTCCTAACAAGAGGCACGCAGCTTTCGCCGCCGAAATCTATATATGCCTCATCGACGATTACAAGCCGGTTTCTGTCCGCTGCCGCAAGCCGCTCTATCTCGCATACCGGCACATATCTTCCTGTCTGCGCATTCGGGTTTGCAATTATAAGGCAGCCCTTCTCGCTGATATAGTCTGACGTATCAAGTCTGAAATTCTCTCTCAGAGGCACTGTCTTTTTTTCAGCTCCCGTAAGCTCTGCAAATACTCTGTAAAAGCCGTAGGTTATATCGGGAAACACTGCTCTGTCTATAAAGGCTGTAAATGCAATGTAAAGAATTTCATCAGAGCCGTTGCCGCACATTATGTTTTCTTTATCCACACCGTAAAGCTCCGCTGCCTTTGCTCTAAGGCGGCCGCACTCCGGATCGTTATATATATTAAATCCCGCCGCAGCCTCTTTTGCCTTTGATATTACATATTCATCGGGAGGAAAAGGGCTTTCGTTTGTATTAAGTTTAATATATTTTCTGTCCTGAGGCTGCTCTCCCGGAGTATATGCCTCAAGGCCTTCAAGGCTTTTTTTTAAGAATCTGCTCATTTTGTTTATTCAAACCTTACTTTTATACTTCTTCCGTGTCCTTCAAGCCCCTCTGCCTGCGCAAAGGTGCATATATCGTCTTTCAGTTCCTCAAGAGCTGATTTTTCAAAATATGAAAACTGTATTTTCTTGATAAAATCATCTACCGACAGAGGACTTGAGAATCTGGCTCTGCCGCCTGTAGGCAGTGTGTGGTTGGGTCCTGCAACATAATCTCCGAGAGCCTCCGGGCAGTTTCTGCCTAAGAATACCGAGCCTGCATTTTCAATTCTGTCAAGATAGTCAAACGGATTGTCCACATCTATTTCGAGGTGTTCAGGCGCAAGCTCGTTGGCAAGCTCTACTGCCATATCGAGGTTTTCCGCAATTATTATTCTGCCGTTGTTTCTGATTGACGCCTCTGCAATTTCTTTTCTCGGCAGGCTTTCAAGCTGTTTTTCTATTTCGTCTGCCACCTTCACTGCAAGCTCTCTGCTGTCTGTAATCATAACCGCCGATGCAAGCCTGTCATGCTCTGCCTGACTTAGCATATCCGCCGCCGCACATACAGGGTTTGTATTTTTGTCTGCAATTACAAGCACCTCGCTTGGTCCTGCAATGGTGTCTATATCCACGACTCCGAAAACCTGACGCTTTGCTTCTGCAACATAGGCGTTTCCCGGCCCTGTGATTTTGTATACCTTAGGTATTGTTTCCGTACCGTATGCAAGAGCTGCTATTCCCTGCGCCCCTCCTGCCCTGAACACTCTGTCAACGCCTGCAATTCTGGCTGCCGCAAGTATTACCGGACTTATATCTCCGTCACAGGTCGGAGGCGATACCATTACGATTTCTCTGCAGCCTGCAATCCTGGCCGGTATGCAGTTCATAAGGACTGTAGAAGGATAGCTGGCAGTGCCTCCCGGAATATATATTCCCACCTTTTCGACAGGGGTTACTTTCTGTCCAATAACAGTGCCTCCGGCCCTCTCTATTGTAAATCCCTCTCTGAGCTGCTTTGAGTGAAATTCTCTGATATTTGCGGCTGCTTTCTGCATTGTTTTAATCAGAGCGCTGTCAACCTTTGCAAATGCAGCCTCCATTTCTGCGGCGGTAACCTCCAGATTCTCCGGCGCCCTGCCGTCAAACAGCTCGCAGTATTTTTTGAGAGTTTTGTCTCCGCCCATTTTAACGCTGTAGACTATATCCTTTACAACGTCCGCTATGTTAAGCTCTTCTTCTTTTCTCATAAAAAGATTTTTTCTGTCAATATCCCTGTAATCAACTATATTAATCATCGCTTTTTTCCTTTCTTATCCCACATTCTCAGACAGGTTTTCACACATTCTGTTTATCTGAGAGTTCTTGAATTTGTATGATACCTTATTGGCTATGAGGCGGGCGCTTATGGGTGCTATCACCTCCAGCGGCGCAAGTCCGTTTTCCCTCAGGGTCGTGCCTGTTTCAACAATATCGACAATAACATCCGAAAGCCCCAGTATGGGCGCCAGTTCTATAGAGCCGTTAAGCCTTATAACATCTATGCACCTGCTCTGTCCTCCGTAATACTTGCACGCAATATGAGGAAATTTGGTAGCTACCCTGAGATCTCTTGAGCAGTCGTCCTTGAAATCCGCAGGCCCCGCAACGCACATCCTGCATTTACCCACATCAAGGTCCATAAGCTCGTACACATCAGGCTCGTATTCGCTTAATATATCCTTGCCTGCTATGCCTATGTCTGCCGCGCCTCTTTCAACATATATGGCCACATCCGACGGCTTGACCCAGAAATATCTGACTCCTGCCTGTCTGTTCTCAAATGTAAGCTTCCTGTTTTCTTCCCTTATCCCGCTGCATTCATAGCCTGATTTTTCAAATATGCCGTATACCTCATCTCCGAGTCTGCCCTTAGGCAGCGCCACATTAATTATCTGCTCCAATTTCAATCACCTCTTTTGTCCTTGCCTCTCTGCTTCTCTGCACTCTCACCGATTTGCCCTCTGCAATTAAGCTCTCTGCAGTCTCGATTATCTTCCTCATATCGCTGTCCCCGCTGTAGGTTATGAGGACGTCGGCATCGTATCTGTCCGACTTTGCTTCAAGACCTTCAAGCCGGTCAAGATATACCGCAAAGCCTATGGCTCCCGCTTTTTTGCCCATCCTGCGCATAAGGTTGTCATATCTGCCGCCCGAAAGCACGCTCTGCGATATGCCTGCAATGAAGCCCCTGAAGAATATGCCGTTGTAGTAATCCGTATCGCATACAATGGAAAAGTCCAGATATATGTTTCCGTCAATCCCCTGCAGCTTCAGCACCTCGCACAGGTCCTCAAGCTCCAAAACCGCAGCCCTGCTTTTCTCCGGAAGCTCCATGGCTTTAAGTCTGTCTATGCCTGTGCCTATAGGCTCATACAGTCTGACAAGCTGCTCAAGAAGCTGTTTTTTTCCCTGCGGCAGCTTGCCCTGTTCACAGATTTTTTCAATCACAGGCACATTTTTTTCGCTCATGGCCTTAAGAATTGCTTCCGCTATATCCTCATCTGCGTCCTCAAGTATACCTGCCGTAATCCCGATATGTGAAATATCCAGTATGTATTCACTGCTGACAGACTCAAGGCTTGCCGCCGCCAGCATTACAACCTCTCCTGCCGCATATCCGTCTATATCTCCTATACATTCAAGCCCGCTCTGCATGATTTCCTTAAATCCGCTGCCGCTGCGAGGTACTCTGTATACGTTTTCCTTGTAATATATTTTTTTCATACCCTCATCGTCTTTGGTGTTCTTCACTATTGACAGGGTGACATCAGGTTTAAGCGCCATCAGTCTGCCGTCAGCATCGTTGAAGGTAAGAATCTGTCCCCCTGAAAGAAAATTCCTGTTTCGTGCATAGAGGTCATATTCCTCAAATCTGCTGACCTTGTAGTATGAATATCCGTAGCATTCGTAAAGCTTCGCAAGCTGTGATATAACTGTTTCTTCTCTGCCCATTGCCGCCTCCTTGTTTTAGTACGCTATCACTTTATCACATCATTTCGCTAAAGTCAACAGGTGAAATATAAAAAGCTGAAAAAACAACCCTGTTCGGATTATTAATTCAGCCCGTATGTTCAAATTATATTATCACCTATCCAGCTTATCAATCCTCTCCCTTATTTCATCAGTCATTACAAATGCCCTCGGATCATAATCATCTAATGAAACATTGCTGTCGGTAATACCTCTGACAGCCGTATCAAAGTAATCTCCCGGTACGGTAAAGTTCACGATTTTATCTGTTGCATTGTCGCATACAATATATACAACCTCGCTTACTGTGGTTTCCTCAGACATCCCCTCATGGTTAAATGTGCTTACCGCCTGATATTTAAGTGTCTTGCAGTCCTCCCTGTCTGTTCTTTCGAGCAGCTTTGTTTTTACTGTGTAGTTCTGCTTCTGCACGCCCTCCTGCTCTGCTCTCTGTCTGCAGTCGGAAATCTTAAGGCTCAGATATTCGTAAAGATCCTCGGAGAACATATCCCCTGACAGTTCCTCTGTGCCTGTATCCTTCTGGATATAGTATGTCTTAATTATATCCGAAATCTCGGACACGATGTTTTTTGAGGTATCCTGTTTCCCTGAGCCGCAGCCGCATACTGCAGCGGTTATAACGGCAAGTATCAATACCATGCAAATTCGTTTCATAATAAGTCTCTTCCTCCCAAATGTGTTTTTTATTGTATTCAGAAATCTTCCTTTAATTTATTATTGTGAATCTATTTTCAGCATAATATTCTATTAACACAAAACCCTATCTGACTATGCTTATACACTGTAAACTATCATAAAGAATCCGAGCCTGTACACTCCTCCCTCACCATCATAAACACCATCTACCTGATCCCGCAAATTAATATACTTGTCAACCCTTTTATATGTATTAGCTAAAAACGGTAAATCGAATTCATCCTTTACTATATTTATGCGGTCTTTGCATATTTCCCTTACCTTATAGCTGACACTAAAGTAGTTTGCAAATTCAGCTGCTAATTTCCATTTTCTTGAGCAAACTTTTGCACCATAAATATTCGTTTTGGCCCACCAACCAACATATTCACTATCATTTGCGCTATATGCCATAGGGGTTCCACCGGCATACTTTGTTGCATAATTAACAGCTTTAGTTGTACTGTATGCATTAACTTCTGCATCCGGCTCGCTCTTTATTTCCAGCCCTTAGACTTTGAGATAAAACTGGATTTTACTGTGAGTATACAGGCTGAATACCATACCCATGAAATCTGCAAGTTCTTTTTCCTTTTCACTGAGTGCATCTCCATTTCCCGGCATTTCAAAAAAAAGCGTAGCATATGCATATATACGTCCGTAGGAATCAGGCATATAAGGCACTTCAAATTCAGCTTTCGTCTTGTATATAAAATCCCTGCCTAATTCCTTGGCTCTGCCTAAAGCTCTTTCAGGCTGTTTAAAAACGACCTGACCATATCTGTTCACTCCAAGCTCAAACTCTTCATACCGGTTCCATGTATCACTCTGCGTATAATTTTTATCATCATAATCACTAACCACCGTTGCAGGACTGAATTTATAGAAAACAAATCCCGCAACTATACAAATTACAGAAACAGCTATAATGCCTAAAAGAATTTTATTTTTCATGTTTTCCTGCCCTCTGTTAATATTATTTAACCATTAATTTATTATTATAAAGCAGAACAATATCATCTCCGGCTTTAACCCTGCCGCCTTTGAGAACCTTTACGAATATGCCCTCTCTCGGCATGACACAGTCGCCGCATATTCTGCGTATTTCACAGTCCTGATGACATTCCTTGCCAATCTGTGTAACCTCGCACAGCGCTTCGCCTATTTTTATTTCAGTGCCTACCGGTATAGTATAAAGCTCTATTCCCTCTGTCAGTATGTTCTCTGCAAAAGCGCCGCTTGGGAAATCATAATCAATCTTATCTCTGAGCTTTGACACGCTTTCGGCTGCAAGAAGGCTCACCTGCCTGTGCCATTTGCCCGCGTGAGCATCACCTTCAATGCCGTAGTCCTGTTTCAGGTCAATAAATTCCACTCTGTGTTTCTGTATGCCTTTGACCTCACTGATACATACATCTGCAACTTTACCTTTTTTGTTCATTGTGTCCATCCTCATGCTTAAATCTTTGTGCGCATTCCCCTGCCCAGCCTCTGATCATCTCCACGCCATGTCTTATCGGAGATATTACGGCGTTCAGGCATTCACCCGCCGCTTTTTCACTTCCCGGAAGATTGATGATAAGGGATTCTCCCCTTATTCCCGCTTTTTCCCTTGAGAGCATTCCCCGCGGTGTGATTCTCATGCTTTCTGCTCTCATTGCCTCAGGTATTCCCGGACATTCTCTCTCTATGACAAGGGCTGTCGCTTCAGGAGTGACATCTCTTCCGGAAAACCCCGTACCGCCTGTGGTTATTATGAGGCAGAGGTTTTTTTCATCCGAATACGCTTTAACCGCCTCTGCTATTTGGTCTTTTTCATCGGGAACTATTGTCCTGCATACCACTTCCCAGCCGTTTGCCTTGAGAATTGCTGCGATTTTTTCCCCGCTTGTGTCTTTTCGCTCTCCCGCATAGCCCTTGTCGCTTACAGTAATTATTCCTGCCGTAAATTCCATTGTTATTTCGCCTCCTTATCATTCCAGACAAAATCTCCGCTTTTGCCTCCTGATTTCCTGACAAGATGAATATTGTCTATAATCATGTCTTTTTGTACTGCCTTGCACATATCATAAATTGTAAGAGCTGCCGCTGAAACAGCAGTCAGCGCCTCCATCTCCACTCCGGTTCTCCCTGCGCAGCTTATTTCCGCCGTGATTTCTATGGAACAGTCAGCTTCGTTCATTTTGAAGTTCACATCTGCTCCGTCTATTATTATCGGGTGACACATAGGTATCAGCGAGCTTGTTTTTTTGGCTCCCATAATGCCTGCAATCTGAGCGGTGCCAAAGACATCGCCTTTTTTGATGCCGCCTGATTTTATCAGGTCAAAGCACTCTCTGTTTACAAGGATTGTGCCTTTTGCGCAGGCTTTTCTCTCTGTTACGGCTTTGCCGCCTACATCCACCATTCTGGCACGGCCGTTTTCGTTAAAATGTGTGAACTCAGACATTTTATCCTCCAATTCTGTTCATTTTGCGCATATCGGACGCTTCATTTCCGAAGGCTTCTTTTGATTCCGGTTTTTCGGAAACGGCCCTGCTGAAAGCGTCTTTCATTTGTTTTTTGTTATACCCTTTGATACATATGCTGTCATCACCATAAAGACAGGTTCTGATATACCCGTCGGCCATAAGCCTCAATTTGCTGCAGCTGCTGCAGAAACCGCAGCTTACGGCGGTTATGAAGCCTATTCTGCTGCTGCCGTTTTCATACATTGCGGCAACACCGTCCATGCCTGCAAAGCTGTAGCCTTCAAGTCCTGAAATTATTTTTTCGGCAGAGGCAAATCCGGTTTTTTCTTTTGCTTCGCCTATAGGCATAAGCTCTATAAAGCGGATTTCTGCGCCGCGCTCTTTTGAAAAATCGGCAAAGGCCTGTATTTCGTCAGTGTTAAATCCGTCTATCAGAACCGCGTTTATTTTGGTGCCTGTAAAGCCTGCTTTCTCTGCGGCATCAATACCTGCCAGAGCCTCTCCAAGCTCTCCTGCACGCGTAATATATCTGTATTTTGCGGGGTCCAGCGTATCAAGGCTTATGTTGAGCCTGTCTACCCCCGCCTGTTTCAGCTGCCCGGCATATTGCGGCAGCAGCACTCCGTTTGTGGTCATGCAAAGCTCCCTGACACCGCCGATTTCACTGATGCCTTCACATATTCCGATTATGCCCTTGCGGACAAGAGGCTCTCCTCCTGTTATCCTTATTTTGTGCATACCAAGCTCTGAGGCTGCCTGCGCCGCCTGAATTATCTCCTCAACTGCAAGTATGTTTTCATGGCTGTTTTTGGGTATGCCGCATTCGGGCATACAGTATCTGCATCTCAGATTGCATAAATCTGTAACAGAAATCCTGAGATAATTTATTTCTCTGCCGAATTTATCTTTCATCTATAGCCTCTCTGCCCCTTATAATCTGCACCTTTATTTTGTCTCCTTCTGAATAGCCCTGCTCTCCGTAGGAGTTAATATACATACCTGCTGCCGTAAGCGATGCCGCCGCGCCTGATGTTTCTCGATCTGCAGGCTCTGCATAATACACTCCGTCCTTCTTTGTAATATGAAGCTTTTTCATAAGCGACATAAACGGCGTCATCCTGAGATCTGCCGTAAGTACAGCTTCTATTGTCTCCCTTTCGGCAGGCTTTATTCCAAAGAATCTGCCGACTGCCGCTTTTACGGCCCATTCCGAAACATAAAACGCCGCTGCCGCAGGTCCCGGCATATTTATAACAGGTTTGCCTTTAACCATGGCCATGCTGAGCGGTCTTCCCGGTGCGGCAAGCACGCTGTGAAACAAAAACACATCTCCGTTTTCGACAAATTTCCTGCCGAAATCCTCGCTGCCCTTTGATGACCCCGCATTTATAATCACAATGTCTGATTCCTCTATCATCCTGTCAAAGGTTTCGGTCATGGCCCCGATGTCATCCTTTACAAGCGGGTATATTACAGGCTCGGCTCCCATTTCTTTGAGAAGCTGCCCGACCATGATGCTGTTTGTTTCAAAGTTCTGGCCTCTTTGAAGTTTTGAGCCTGCAGGTACCAGCTCGCTGCCTGTGGGAAGAAATGCAACCTTTGGCTTTGTAACAACTTTGACTTTGGCATATCCGCCCATGCCTATGGCGGCAAGATCTGCCGCGGTCAGAACCATGCCTTTTGAGGCAACGGGACTGCCTTTTCTGATCATTGAGCCTGCACCCCGTATATTCATTCCTCTCCGGATTTCAAGGTCAGGGGCAAACACAATGCCGCCGTCCGGGGTTATTGTAACATCCTCTATTTTTACTACGGTATCATAGGCATCGTCAAAATCATCGCCGGTATCTGCTCTTGTATATTCTCTGCCTGCTCTCCAGCCTGCAGGATCGGTTCCGTTTTTAATAAGATCAAAGTTAAAGGCAATTCCGTCCATGCCGGAGGCTCTGACTGCCGGTATATTGTACATCGCCTGCAGATCCTCTGCAAGAACCCTGCCGCAGCTGTCTGCAAGCTCCACTGTTTCGGTTTTTCTCTGAGGCTGCCATGCTTCAAACAGTCTTGTCAGCGCCTCATCCTTGCTGATATGATCCGCAACATCCTCAGGTCCTTTGAAAAACAAATTTTTGCCCATATATACTCCCTTC
>CAVDMD010000063.1:0-13393 GCA_963609975.1 bacterium
GTATTCCCGTATGTTTCCCACCACGACATTGACCGGAAGCTCATCTTTGTAAAAAATTTTTTCTTTTAACATTTTTGCTTTTCCGTTTTGTTTATTAAAGCTTGAGTTCTTAATTGCTTTTCGATGTGCTTTATAATTCTTTTATATACTTGTTTTTCCGCGTTGTTTCTGTACCGGAATGTTATATAATTCCCGCCATCTTGAGGCTGCGCGTTCTATTCGCTTGCTGCCCAGAAGCTCCTTTGAAAAACCCGCTTCTCTGAATATTTCAAGAGGTGTTTTTCCGGCGGTGTATTCACTTATAAAATGTTCCTTAAAACTCTCTTTCCAGTAAATACGGTTGTGAACTTCATCTACGCTGTCAACCCATGGATTTTTCCTGAGTATTTTGATTTCGTCCGTAGTCAGTCTTCCTCTCCCCATTGTTATCCCTCACTTTCTGTTTGTAAAAGTATATATTTGCGAATCGGTTTTTTAATGTTTCTGTATGCAAAGCAGCGGAAAAAATATTTGTCAGCGGTTATCCGTAACTGATATATTGGTGACATATCCTGCTGCGGCGACAGGTGATTAAAAATATCTGAAAGGAGAGCTGTTTGAAGAGGCATGGTAAATAGAAAAAGCACATACTTTGGGTGCAAAGCGAAAACGACATAAGTTATCCGATATTTATCAGCGGCATAATCCCGGTCATTTTTTGCACCGGTTAAAAGCTCCCCGAAAGGGAGAGTGTGTAGATATTCTGTTATTTTTTTTGCAGGCTGTTCTCCTTTCAGCGTTGTTATATTGTAGCAAAGCTTTATATGTGCAGACAGTGACTGCTGCACATATGCTTTGTAAGGAAATCACAGAGGGGAGGGTAAAAAGATTATATGCTGTTTCAATATTTGTTTCCGGTGCTGATTTTTACCTGAACAGCTTCCCGGGCACACGCAAAAATTTTGCAAAAAATATTGCAAAATCTATTGACACAGGCGGCTGCAGGTGGTACATTATACTTGTAATTAGCACTCGAACCGAGTGAGTGCTAACAGGAGGAAAACGATGGAACTCAGTGAAAGACAATTGAAAATACTGCAGGCAATCATTGCAGACTTTGTAAATACTGCGGAGCCGGTAGGTTCAAGAAGCCTTTCCAAGAACCATGATCTTGGAGTAAGCCCGGCGACGATCAGAAACGAGATGTCTGATCTTGAGGAGATGGGATATCTTACTCACCCTCATACTTCATCGGGACGTGTGCCGTCAGAGAAGGCATACAGACTGTATGTAAACGAGCTGATGAACAAAAAGGAGCTTACCGAGAGCACCAAGAATGTCATAGCAGGACAGCTCAGACAGAATATGTACGAATTTGACAAGACAATCAAACGCGCGGCGCGTATACTGTCCGAGATAACAAACCTTACATCGTTTGTGCTGACGCCCAAGCAGGACGAGGATGTACTCAAATATATAAACCTGCTTCCGGTAGATGACAGGACAGTGGTACTGATGATAGTTTCGGAGAGCGGCAAGGTTTCCAATACGGCGCTCAACATCAAGGCTCCGTATACCGAAGACGGACTTCAGCTTCTTGCCAAAACCATGACATACAATTTCAGAGGCAAGACAATCAGCGAGGCGCTGACATCGGATATCATATCAAGCTTCAACACCGATTTTGATGCCATGAGCTCGCTGGCAGCGAACATAATGCCTGATTTTATGAAGACCCTCGAGGATATGCTCAATGTAAATCTTTATATGGACGGTCTTACAAATATATTCTCGATTCCTGAATATAATGACATAGACAAGGCCAAGACATTCCTTGAGATGCTCAACAAAAAAGAAGACTTCACCAAAACCCTTATGAGCAGGGACAACGGTGTGATAATAACAATAGGCGACGAAAACGACGATGAGATAATGCCTGACTGCAGCCTGATAACAGCCACCTATCACGTGGACGGCAAGCTGGCAGGCAAGATAGGAGTCATAGGACCTACCCGTATGAGATACAGCGAGGTAACGTCAGTCATTGAGTACCTGACGGACAATATAAGCAACACATTCAAAATAACAGAGGGAGAGGATACGGATGAGTGACGAAAAAGATTTAAGAGAAGAAATCCTTGAAGAAGAAACTCCGGAAGAAACAGCAGAGCCTGCAGAGGAGACCGGAGAAGATGCTTCGCAGGAAGAACCAAAAGACGAAAAAGACGAGGCTCTGGAAACCAGATATCTCAGACTGATGGCTGATTTTCAGAACTACAAACGAAGAAGCGAAAAAGAAAAAGCAGATGTTTATGCATACGCCAATGAAAAAATTGTCGTGCAGCTGCTTGATGTAATAGATAATTTTGAGAGAGCTCTGGATTGTGCCGACACAGCGGAGAAAGGCTTTGCAGAGGGTATGGAAATGATTTTCAGACAGCTCAAAGATGTTCTTAAAAACTCCAATGTTGAGGAAATCGAAGCTCTGGGACTTGACTTTGACCCTAATTTCCACAATGCTGTTATGATGGAAGATACCGAGGAATACGAAAGCGGCAAGGTAAGCGCCGTTCTTCAGAAAGGCTACACACTTAACGGCAGGGTAATCAGAGCAACTATGGTCAAGGTTGCAAACTAATAATTTTGTTAAAAATGTAAATTATAAATAGAAAAGGAGAAACGAAATGAGCAAGATAATAGGTATAGACTTAGGTACAACCAATTCCTGCGTAGCGGTATTAGAAGGCGGCGAGCCTACAGTTATTGCTAACGCAGAGGGCGCAAGAACCACTCCATCGGTAGTGGGTTTTGCCAAAAACGGTGAAAGACTTGTCGGTGAAACTGCCAAAAGACAGGCAATAACAAACCCCGACAGAACTATTTCATCAATCAAAAGACATATGGGTGAAAACTACAAGGTGACTATAGATAACAAGGACTACACACCGCAGGACATTTCGGCAATGATTTTAGGCAAACTGAAAACAGACGCCGAAAGCTACCTCGGAGAGAAGGTTACGGAAGCTGTTATCACTGTCCCTGCATACTTCTCGGATGCACAGAAGCAGGCAACAAAAGACGCAGGTAAAATCGCAGGTCTTGACGTAAAAAGAATCATCAACGAACCTACGGCTGCATCACTTGCATACGGACTTGACAAAGACGAGGCATCACACAAGATTCTGGTATACGACCTTGGCGGAGGTACATTCGATGTATCAATCCTTGAACTGGGCGACGGAGTATTTGAAGTTCTTGCCACCAACGGTGACACAAGACTTGGCGGAGATGACTTTGATGAAGCGCTGCTTGCATTTATGGCAGATTCTTTTGCCAAAGAAAACGGCGTGGATTTGAGAGCAGACAAAATGGCGCTCCAGAGATTGAAAGAAGCTGCCGAAAAAGCCAAAAAAGAGCTGTCATCGGCACAGACAACCAATGTAAATCTTCCGTTCATTACAGTGAACGAAAACGGTCCGCTGCATTTGAATATGGACATTACAAGAGCTAAATTTGAACAGCTTACGGCAGGACTTGTCGAAAGAACAGTAGAACCGATGAAAAAGGCAATGGCAGATGCAGGCGTTACAAACGCAGACATCGCAAAGGTTATTTTAGTCGGCGGTTCAACAAGAATTCCTGCAGTTCAGGAAGTTGTTAAAAAAGTTACAGGCAAAGAGCCTTTCAAAGGCATCAACCCTGACGAATGTGTTGCAGTAGGTGCAGCAATTCAGGCAGGCGTGCTGACAGGCGAAGTAAACGATGTGCTTCTTCTTGATGTAACACCTCTGTCACTTTCAATCGAAACATTAGGCGGAGTTGCAACAAAGCTTATCGAAAGAAATACAACAATCCCTACGAAGAAGAGCCAGATATTCTCAACTGCGGCAGACAACCAGACAGCGGTAGACATCCACGTAATGCAGGGCGAAAGAGAAATGGCGGCAGGCAACATCACCCTCGGCCGGTTCCAGCTTACAGGTATTCCGCCTGCACCGCGCGGAGTTCCTCAGATCGAGGTTACATTCGATATTGATGCCAACGGTATCGTAAACGTAAGTGCCAAGGATATGGGAACAGGCAAATCACAGCAGATTACAATCACTTCATCAACCAAGCTTTCAGATGATGAAATCAAAGCCAAGGTAAAAGAAGCAGAGCAGTATGCTGAAGAAGACAAAAAGAGAAAAGAAGAAGTTGAAGTAAAAAATCAGGCTGAAACTCTTATCTACGAAACCGAAAAGAACATGAAAGAGCTTGAAGGCTCACTTTCGGAACAGGAAAAAAACGATATCACAGCAGCCAAGGACGCACTGCAGTCAGCGCTTAATGCAGGCAACATTGATGATATCAAGGCCAAGACTGAGGCTCTTACTCAGCAGTTCCACACAATTTCAGCCAAGATGTACCAGCAGGCTCAGGCACAGCAGCAGGCAGCCGGCGGAGCAGGTCCTGACATGGGCGCAGCAGACGCAGGCGCGGCAGCCGGCGGTGATAATGTTGTTGATGCAGACTATGAAGTTGTGGATGACGACAAATAATCAGCAGTAAATATGAAATATTAAGGGATGCCCGTTAGAATTCTGACGGGCATATCCCGTAAAAAAGAAGGTAAGGCTTATGGCGGAAAAACGTGATTATTACGAGGTATTGGGATTACAGAAGGGAGCCTCTGATGACGAGATAAAAAAAGCTTTCAGAAAAATGGCTATGAAATATCATCCGGACAGAAATCCGGACAGCAAAGAAGCCGAGGAAAAATTCAAAGAAGTAAACGAAGCGTATGCCGTGCTGTCAGATCCGGACAAGAAAAACAAGTATGACAGATTCGGTCATGCAGGTGTTGATCCTAATGCGGGTTTTGGCGGGGCAGGCGGCTTCGGCGGTTTTGGCGGAGCAGGCGGCTTTGATGATATATTTGATATTTTCGGCAATATGTTCGGCGGAGGAGGATATTCCAGAACAAGAAAAAACGGACCGCGCAAGGGCAGCGACCTGCAGCAGTCTGTTACAATTACATTTGAGGAGGCGGCTTTCGGCACCAAAAAACAGATTCACCTCAACAAATATGTTGAATGTGAGACCTGCAAAGGTACGGGCGCATCTCCGGGCACAACCAAAAAAACCTGCGACAGGTGCGGGGGCACAGGTCAGATTAAGACCTCGCAAAAAACACCTTTCGGCACTTTCCAGAGCGCTTCTCCATGCGACAAATGCGGAGGTACAGGTCAGATTAACGAATCGCCTTGCAGCGACTGCGCAGGCACAGGCAGAGTGAAAAAAAGCGTCACTATATCTGTGGATATTCCTGCAGGTGTTGACAATGATTCTGTTGTATCAATCAGAGGTCAGGGCGAACCGGGCATAAACGGAGGTCCTGCAGGCGATCTGTATATAGTTGTCAGAGTTAAGCCTCACAAGATGTTTGTACGCAAAGGCAATGACTTATGGCTCGATATGCCTATATCGTTCGATCAGGCGGCTCTTGGCGCAGATATTACAGTGCCTACACTGGAAGGCAGAGTTTCATACAAGGTGCCTGCCGGCACGCAGCCCGATACCGTGTTCAGACTGAAAGGCAAGGGAGTTCAGTCGGTAAAAACAGGACGCAAGGGCGATCTGTATGTAAAGGTTATTCTTGAAATACCTACCAAACTAAACGGCAGGCAAAAAAAAGCCATCGAAGCTATGGCAAAAGAGGTAAAAGAGGACTGCTACCAGAAAAAAAGCGGATTTGCTCAGGCAATCAAAGATCTGTTCAAATAGATATTTACAAAGGGGTAAGAAGAATAGATATATATGCGTCTGTCGTAATATGCGGCAGGCGCATTTTGCAATGAAATAAATCTACTGTATATCGGCGTATTTTTTTGACGGCTTGTATATTATCAGCGCCGCAAAAATCAGGAGCGCTGTAATAAACAGGCTTACAGGATAGGCAATCATAATTGAAGTAAAGGTTCTGTGAGCCTGAAAAACCGTATAAATCCATATGATTCTGACTGCGCATACACCTATGACGGTAAGCACTGCAGGTATCAGAGAATCTCCGAAGCCCCGCAGATAGCCTGACATATTCTCATAAAGCATGGTAAATGTGTAGGCCGAAAGTATTATGAGGAGCCTTGTATATCCGATTTCTATGACATCCGGATCATTTGTAAATATCGAAAGCAGCAGCCTGCCTGAAAACAGAACAAGGGAGATTACGGCAGCGGAGGCTATTGCGTCTTCCAGAATGCACAGCAGCAGTATTTTTTTGCAGCGTTTTATCTGGCCTGCGCCGTAGTTCTGACCTACAAATGTAGTGCAGGCCTGACTGAATGAATTGATTACATAGTATGCGAATATTTCAATATTGAATGCGGCGCTTGACGCGGCAATGACAACGGTACCGAGACTGTTGATGGCAGACTGTATCACAATATTGGCAAGGGCAAACACTGCGCTCTGAAGCCCTGCGGGAAGCCCTATTCTGATTATCTGCACGAAGCATTTTCTGTCGAAGCGAATACTCCTGATATCTATATGCACAGCTTTGTCTGTCCGGACAAGCAGCACAAACAGTATTGCGGCGGATACAATGTTTGAAATAACCGTTGCAGCGGCAACGCCGTCTACTGACATATCAAGCACTATTACAAAGAACAGATTCAGAGCCACATTGAGCAGACCCGACACCGCAAGAACTCCGAGAGGCACTCTGGTATCTCCGATGCTTCTGAAAATGGCAGCCTCGAAGTTATACAGGAGAATTGCGGGCATTCCAAGCAGATATATCCTTATATACAAAAGCGCATATGGAAACACATCATCGGGAATATTGAGGCAGCCAAGCAGAGCTTTTACTCCAAGCTCTCCTATGACGGCAATTGCAGCACCTCCGGCAAGTGCCATTATGACAGACGTGCTTACGGCCCTGCGGATTGTTTTACTGTCGCCTCTGCCTACGGAATGTGCAATTACAATATTTGCACCCAGTGCAATCCCTATAAAAAAATTGAGAATAAGTCCGATGACAGGACTGTTTGCTCCTACTGCAGCAACGGCTACTGTCCTGTCTGCCGATGCGAAATTACCTACAACAGCAAGGTCGGAGGCATTAAAAAGCTGCCCTAAAATACCGGTTGCCGCTACAGGAAGCGCATAGCGCGGAAGCCTGTTCCATATGGAGCCGTTTAGCATATCCATTTTTTCTTTCAAAACCAGTTCACCTCTTTTATACAATTATTTTAGTGCTTTTTTGATGTAATCTCAATACCCCGGAAGGTAATTTGACATTAAAAAACACTTTGCAATCTTTAGAATATTCACTTATGAATAACTGCAGTGTGAATCGCACAAATATCTGTTTTTTTACGGCTGCATATGATAAAATATCAGTATAACCGGAGGAACTGTGAAATGGAGAACTCAATCAGAGAATACAATCTTTGGATATCACAAAAGGAGCTTGACGAGGACACCCGTGCAGAGCTTTTGGCTATGCGCTGGGATACGGACAGAATATACGACGCTTTTCATAAAGATTTAAGCTTCGGCACATCAGGTCTCAGAGGTGTTATGGGAGCGGGCATCAACAGAATGAACAGATATGTGGTGCGCAAGGTAACTCAGGGCGTTGCCGCATACATCAAAAAGAATTTCAGCGACCCGTCGTTTGTCATTGCATATGACTGCCGCAAAAATTCGGAGGAATTTGCAAAAGAGGCTGCCTGCGTTATGGCGGCTAACGGCATACCTGTGTATATATTTGACGAAATGGCGCCGGTATCGCTTCTGTCATTTGCCGTAAGGCGTCTTGGAGCATCACTCGGTCTTATGATAACCGCAAGCCACAACAGCAGAGAATACAACGGCTACAAGGTATACAGCAGCGAGGGCTATCAGATTACGGAGGAGGCGTGCGGTGACATACTTGCAGAGTGCAGGGAGCTTGACATCTTTGATGATGTATCGTATATGGAGTTTGAGGAAGCGCTCAGATGGAGCATATGCACATATGTTGACAGGAGCATAGGGGAGGAATTTATCGAAAGCATACTTGCCCTGAAACTCAAAGATATATCGGGCAGCAATATCAGAGTCGTATATACACCGCTTTACGGGGCAGGCTTCAAATATGTAAAAACACTGCTGGAAAAAGCAGGAGTTAAAAATCTGTATACAGTCGAAAACCAGATAGAGCATGACGGTGATTTTCCTACCTGCCCGTATCCAAATCCCGAAAAAGAAGCGGTATATGAGCAGGCAATCCAAAAAGCAGAGGAAACAGATGCCGACATTATAATTGTAACAGATCCGGACGGTGACCGGATAGGCATTGCTGTCAGAGACAAGGCAGGCTACAGAATCCTTACAGGCAATGAAATCGGAATACTGATGTTTAACTACATATGCAAAAACCGCCGTCATATCAAAAAAGGCTATGTGTTCAAAAGTCTTGTAAGCACTCCTGTTATCGACAGGATTGCAGAGAAATACAAGATACAGGTAAAAACCACTCTTACGGGCTTCAAATACATAGGCGAGGGGATTAGTGCGCTTGAGGATGAGAAAAAATTCGTTTTTGGTTTTGAGGAGAGCAACGGTTGCCTGATCGGCTCATACTGCAGAGACAAAGACGGTATAGGCGCTGCCATGACAGCGGTTGAAATGGCTGTTTACTATAAGGATATGATTGAGGGTCTTGAGAAAATATACAGGAAATTCGGATATTACAAAAGCAGTGCTTTTAATTATGAAGATAATGAAGCCGGCAGAGAAGATGGGATTGCCGCAGTTATGGAAATGCTCCGCGCAGATGATGCCGCATTCGATGCGGATGTTACTGATTATCAGAGCAGTGCAGACGGTATTCTGCAGGCGGACATTCTGAAGTACAGCTTTACTGACGGCAGCACAGTATATATCAGACCGTCGGGGACAGAGCCGAAGCTCAAAGCATATATATTTGCATATGGCAGGACTTCTGCCGAAGCAGAATCAATATGCAGTCAAAAAACAGAGATAGTAAAAGAAGCAATCGAAACAATCAAAGAAAATATGACAGGGGGTAATCATGACAGAGAACATCAAAACAGAAACTGTAATTGATGCAGAATTTGAAGAAGTAAACGAAAACAATAACAATAATAACAATAACAATGATAACAGCCGGAATGTGACGACAGGTGACAGCAGCACAGTCACGGCGGCGCTGGTGCTTGGAATTGCAGGAGTGGTATCTGCCTTTACCGGTAAATTTGCGCTAATAGGGCTGATATGTTCTATAATAGGGCTGGTATTAAGCTCCAAAGAAAGAGCCTGCAATCCGTCCGGCACCGTTACGGCGGCATTTGTGCTGTCAATCATAGGTACAGCTGCGGCAGCTATAGGTCTGCTTGTATTTATTTTAGTGCTGGCAGGCAGTATTGCGCTTATAGGTTTTTTCTAAGCTGCTGACTTTTGCAGGAGGGGATTTTCAATGAACGAAAAAATAATAATAACAGAACCAAGCAGCAATATCAGAGCACGCGGCAGAAGCTCTCTCGAGGGGATGTGGAAGCCGGCTGTTCTGGGTATTCTGATATATGGGGCAATACTTAATATACCACCGCTGGTACTTGACAGAATCATGGGATATCCCAGATATATGCCGGCTGTTTTCGGCGATGGAGAAATCACGATTGACTCATCTCCGATGTCGGGGATATATGTGTTTGTAATTACCGGTATATTTTCGGTCGGAATAGCAATGTTTTTTATGTCCGTAGTCAGAAGAAGACAGGCAAATCCCGTAGACATATTCAACGGCTTTGAATATGCTCTGAAATCTCTGGGACTGTTTTTTATGATATCGCTGTTTACAGCGCTCTGGTCACTGCTGTTTGTAATTCCGGGAATAATCGCGGCATTAAGATACAGTCAGGCTTTCTATATACTTGCGGACGATCCGTCAAAGAATATAATGCAGTGCATCAGTGAAAGCGGGGAAATGATGATGGGAAACAAAACCAGACTGTTCTGGCTGCTGCTTTCATTTATAGGATGGGGAATACTTGCAGGGCTGCCATCGGGAATTGCAAGAGCGGTTACAGACAGCTTTTATGCTGCAGGCTTCTGGTCTGATATCCTTATTCTTGCTGCGGAGCTTCCGATTCTGTGGGTTATAGTATATATCTATGCCACAGAGGTTAATTTTTACGAGATGCTAAAAGGCAGACCCAGGGTGGATGCAAGCGTTGATGCTGAATACACAGTAGTGGAATAAGCGCTGTCTCAGGACAGAGGGGAGCGGAGGATAAGGACAACGGAGGTGACCCAAAATGCTCAAATACGGAATACTTGCCAAAGGGATAGAAACAATGTGCTTTAAGCCTGCGCTTGATGCGCTTGCAGAAATCTGTCCGGAAATGAATATGGCAGAGTACAAAAAAAGAGTCAAAAAAGAATTCAGGGCAATGCTTCTGAGAACACCGGATATAGGGGGAAACTCGCTGGAGCGCAACCTGTATATTGCAGCATTTGTTTTTTCGCTGCACAAAGCCTGCCCCGAAAAAATAACGCCGGAGATTGTAGACAGAATGGCATCGGCGGTGTTTGACTCCGATTTTATGGTTAAAGCGCACAAAAACAAAAAATGCACGATGTTTGACGACAAAGTACAGGACAAAAAACTTCAGGAGAGCATAGCAAGTCAGAATTCTGAATATGAGCTTGACTGGAAGTTTGAATATATCAAAGGAACCGACGAATTTTACAATACATATACCGAGTGCGGCATATGCAAGCTGGGCAGGCGTGAAAACTGCTTTGAGTTTGTCCCGTGCCTGTGCAATATGGATGACAGAAACTACATAAACGAAGGAGGGAGGCTTCACCGGACCAAAACTCTTGCGGGCGGTGATGACTGCTGTGATTTCCATGTAATCAGAAGATAAACCGGCAGGCTGCCTGCAAAACACACAATTTTTCCATTGCCTGTCAGGGGGTTTTTTGATACAATTAGCGTATTCATATTAGTGGAGGTAAAATTTTGAGCGCATTGGCAAATTTTATTATGACATTTTTTATAGCGATGCTTCCTGTTTTAGAACTTCGCGGTGCTATCCCGATAGGTACTGCGGCGGGGCTTGATCCAAAACTGGCACTGCTTGCAGCGTTTCTGGGCAACCTTGTTCCGGTGCCCTTCATAGTTATATTCATCAGAAAAATATTCGTCTGGCTCAGAACCAGAAGTGAGTTTCTGAACAGGCTTGTTGAGAAAATGGAAGCAAAGGCAGCCAAAAACGCGGACAAAGTACACAAATATGAAAACATAGGTCTGTTTATACTGGTGGCAATACCGCTGCCGGGGACAGGTGCGTGGACAGGAGCTCTGGTTGCGGCGTTTCTGGATATGAGGCTTCGCAGATGCTTCCCTGCCATTGCGGGAGGAGTGCTGGTTGCCGGAATTATAGTGTTTTGCCTCACCTACGGTGTAAGTGCGCTGATATAGGTGCGACGGCATCTGCATCCTGCTGTGCGGGCTTTTGAGAATATATAACTTGAACGAGGTAAATTTTAATGAAAATAGCATTTCACACACTTGGCTGCAAGGTCAATCAGTATGAAACAGAGGGTCTCAAAGAAAACTTCCAAAAAGCGGGGCATACGGTGGTATCCGATACAGAGTTTGCCGATGCATATGTAATCAACACCTGTACGGTAACAAACCTTGCCGACCGCAAATCCAGACAGTTCATAAGGCGCGCCAGAGCGATAAACCCCGATGCCGTTATTGCGGTGACGGGCTGCTATGTGCAGGTTTCGCCCGATGAGGTTGCGGCAATAGAGGGAGTAGACATAATTGCAGGTACCAACGAGAAATCCGGTATGGTGTCTCTTGTTGAGGAATATATGCAAAACGGCGGCAAAATCATAAATGTCAGGCCTTATGAGGAGCTTGATAAATATGAGGAAACAGGCGTTATAACATCGATGGAATCAAGGACAAGAGCATATATCAAAATACAGGAGGGCTGCGACAGATTCTGCTCCTACTGCATTATACCGTTTGCAAGAGGCAAAGTCAGGTCAAGGAGACCGTCGGAAATAGTAAAGGAGGCGGAGAGCCTTGTTGCCGCAGGCTTCAGAGAACTGATACTTACAGGTATCAACGCAGCGCTTTACGGCACGGAAGAAAGCTTTGTCTGCGATGTTGACGATCCAGATATCAGGAATATGCACGGCATTGAAATCATAATACATCTGCTTGACAGGCTGCCGGGAGAATTCCGTATCAGATTAAGTTCACTTGAGCCTACGGCAGTAAACAGCAGCTATGTCAGCAGACTTCTTAAATACGGCAGGCTGTGTCATCATATGCATCTGTCAGTTCAGAGCGGAAGCAGCGATATAATTTCTGCGATGAACAGAAACTACACGAGAGAGGAATACCTTGATATAGTCAGGGTACTGAGAGACAGCGACCCGCACTACGGAATTACTACGGATATTATAGTGGGATTTCCGGGAGAAACAGATAATGATTTTGCAGACAGCATCAGTATGGTCAGAGAGGCACGATTCCTCAGGGTTCACGCTTTTCAGTATTCAAAGCGAAAAGGTACTGCGGCGGCTCTTATGGCAGATCAGATTGAGCCTCAGGTCAAAAAAAGCAGAAGCGCAGCGCTGATTGCAGAAGCGGGCAGGGTTTCCGGCGGGTTTATGACAGATTGCATAGGAGATATCAGACAGGTGCTGTTTGAAGAAACAGATAAAGATAAAATTACAGGTTATACCGACAATTACATCAAGGCATATGCCGCAGCGGATGATAGATTTCTCAATAAGCTGTGCAATGTCAGGATAACAGGACTTGTGCATGACGGTGTTTCCTGTGAAATAACAGAGGAGGAGTTATAGTTATGAGTGATTGTATTTTCTGCAAAATAGCGGACAAAGAAATACCGGGGAACATTGCCTACGAAGACGATAAGATTCTGGCTTTTCACGATCTTGACCCGCAGGCTCCGGTTCATGTGCTGATTATACCCAAGAAACATATAGCCTCGCTTGATGATGTGACAGAGGATGACAGAGAGCTTCTGGGTTACATTATGCTTAAGGTTAAGGATATAGCGGCGCAGCTCGGTCTCGAAAACGGCTACAGGCTTGTCAACAACTGCGGTGAGGACGGTCTGCAGACTGTAAAGCATCTGCATTTCCATCTTCTCGGCAGAAGAAAAATGACATGGCCGCCGGGCTGATAATATTGTGGATATAATTCACCTTACCAAAGTGAGAATACAAGAGGAGAGCATACCGTTTTGTGATATGCTCTCTCAGATTTACAGCTTTTCGTTTACTTCCAGCGCCTCGACCAGTTTTATGTCGGGGTGCTTTTGCATATAGTAGTCTAAAGTGAACTGGTTGCTGAACAGAACAAGAG
>CAVDMD010000064.1:0-13323 GCA_963609975.1 bacterium
TTAAGATTATCCAATACCACATCCTTACTACCGCTAATTAAAACAGTAATGCGTGTATCAAAACGGTTATTATATTCGCTTTGTAAACTATAGATATTTACATTATTCTCACCTTTTATTGTGATATTTTTCCCGATAAACAGATTGTGATCTCTCCCTGTATAATTATCAGCACTTGTTGTTGGACACCAAACATTATAATTGCCTGATTTCACAAAAACTGTGTCTCCATCCGATGCCAAATTTACCGCCGACTGAATTGTTTTGTATGGATTTGCTTCTGTACCATCGGGAGTTTGGGCTGTGCTATCATCATCAACATAAATAATCTTTGCTTTTGTATTTGCCTCTGTACCATCAGCAAACACCCCCATCGGCATCATTGCCACTACCATAGCCATACTTATGACTATTGCCAATAACTTTTTCATTTTTTCCCTCCTTGCTTAGGTTGTTTTAACTACGTCAAAGCCTGCCCTGCGGCAGCTTTGCCCTATTGAATAATTTACCCCTCTATTATACCCCCCCCTAAGGTTTTGTCAAGAACTTTTAGGGTAACTTAATTAAAAAAACAGAAAATATACTCAAACAGATACAAATCAATGCTTTTTACCATTAAAAAAAGACAGTATTTTGCTGTCTTTTTAATAATACCTTGCTTATGGATATTTAATCCGCCTGCTTCTCACACATATTTTCTCATATATTTGAGCGCATTTTTTTCAAGCCTTGACACCTGAGCCTGACTTATGGCAATTTCCTCTGCCACCTCCATCTGAGTCTTGCCCTCAAAAAATCTCATCTCAAGTATGTGGCGCTCCCTTGGGGTGAGTTTTTTCATTGCCTCTGACAGCGACAGGTTTTCTATCCATCTCGCATCTGTGTTTTTGAGGTCTTTGACCTGATCCATTACATATATGGCATCACCGTCATCGTGGAATACAGGCTCGAACAAAGACACAGGCTCCTGTATGGAATCAAGCGCCAGCACCACCTCCTCCTGCGGAAGCTCCAGCTCCTTTGATATTTCCGCCATGGTAGGCTCTCTCTGGAGGCTTCTTGACAGAGTTTCTCTTGCAGTCAGCGCCTTGTATGCCGTATCTCTCAGGGATCTTGAAACTCTGATTGAATTATTGTCTCTGAGATACCGCCTTATTTCCCCTATAATCATGGGGACGGCATAGGTTGAAAACCTGACGCCGTGGCTTGTGTCGAAGTTGTCCAGAGCCTTGATAAGTCCTATGCAGCCCACCTGAAACAGATCGTCGGGGTTTTCACCTCTGTTTTTGAATCTCTGAATTATGCTCAGAACAAGTCTCAGATTTCCTTTGATAAACTCCTCTCTTGTCTTCATATCCCCCTGCTTTATTTTTTCCATCATAGCCTTCATCTGATCTTCCCTGTAAACCGGAAGTCTTGATGTGTTCACACCGCATATTTCTACTTTGTTAGCCATCGCCCAATACCTGCCTTACAGTCAATTATCTCTATATAAAAGGTTGCTCAACTGACAGGATTTTTATTCCGGCCAAATACAAAAGTATCTTCCAAAAAATGCGAAGCTGCCATATCGTCTTAATATGACAGCTCTGTATATTATTTATCTGTTCAGAGGTATGCTGACTGTAACCTCCGTGCCCTCTCCGGGTCTGCTCTGCATATTTACCGTACCGTTATGATACAAAACAGCGTGTTTGACTATCGAAAGGCCAAGCCCCGTACCGCCCGATTCCTTGGAATGGCTTTTGTCCACGCGGTAAAATCTCTCGAATACGCGCTCCTGCTGATCCTGCGGGATTCCTATGCCGCTGTCTCTGACAGTGATACGGGCATTTGCCCCATCCAAGCCTATATCTATATCCGCAGTGCCTCCCTCTTTGTTGTATTTGACCGCGTTGTCGCACAGGTTGTAAATTATCTCATAAAGCAGGCGTTTCACTCCGTCTATACATATATGCTCTCCCGTAAGCTTCATACTGATATGCTTTGCCTCACAGGCTCCCTCAAGATTATCCTTAACTTCCTCTGCCAGCTCAAAAAGGTCAACGCTCTCAGACGGCATCTGCCTGCCCTCGTCAAGCTGCGAGAGCCTGATTATGTCCTCTATAAGGGATACCAGTCTTGAGGCTTCTTTTCGGATATGGCCTATGAATCTTGGCATATCCTCAGGCTTCACCATACCGTTTTCGATAAGCTCCGCGCTGCCTATGATGCCCTGAAGCGGTGTTTTTAATTCGTGAGATACGTTTGCCGTAAACTCCCTGCGGTTTTTCTGGGCGTTCTGCTGCTCAGTAATATCAAATGCCAGCAGTACTGCTCCCACAGTCTCTCCGTCTGAATCTATCCTGCTTATGTCTATCTGGTATTCTCTGCTGCCGTATTCCGCATAAACCTCGCTGTGCCCTGCCGCAAATGCCTCCTCTATGGTGTGATTGATGCTGCGGCTTCTCTCAATACTGAGAAAATCCCTGCCTATGCAGCCGCTGTCTGTTCCCAGTATATTCTGCGCGGCTTTGTTGATGCTCAGCACCCTGCCCTCGCCGTCAAGCAGTATCAGTCCTTCTTTCATGCTCTCGGTAATCTGAGTAAATTCATCTGTTTTTTGTCTCAGTGTCCTCATCTGCATTTCGATTTCCCTGTGCTGACGGTTGATTCTGTTAAGCAGCGGGGACAGCTCCTCATAAGTATCGTTTTCAAGGGGCCTGTCAAGGTCAAGACTGTTCATAGGCTCAACTATGCGTTTTGACAGTCTGCGGGCAAGAATTCCCGAAAGCACCAGCGCCGCTGCAAGCACAGCAAGTATAGGCTGCAGCATACCGAGGGCCAAAAGCCCCGCTGTCGCATATTTGGTTGATATGCGGAGCACGCTGCCGTCGTCAAGCAGCTTTGCGTAGTATGATGTTTTTTCCATAAGGGTGTCTGAGTATCTGCTGCTGCTCCCCTCACCTGATTTCAGCGCCTCTTTTACCTCCTTGCGGTCGGAATGGTTTGGCATACTGTCCGCCCCGGCTCTGGTATCATAGATTACTTTGCCGTCCGCCTGTATCCATGTGATGCGGTATGTGTCTGAGTCTATGGTTTTGAGATATTCTGTGCCGTCAATCTGCACCGCCGACGCCGCTATGTCAAGCTCATCCGCAAGCTGGTTTTTCTGGATATTGCTGAAATACTCATACAGGCATCCCATGATGATGACAATACTTGCAAGAAGCACCGTGCCTGCAACAATAAATATCGATTTGAAAATTTTTCCGGTCATAAAGAAGCCTCCAGTCTGTATCCTACATTACGGACTGTTTTTATCATTTCTCCGCATCTGCCCATTTTGCGGCGGAGCGTCCTTATATGCATATCCACTGTTCTTGTTTCTCCGCAGTAATCCATGCCCCATACTTCATTAAAAAGCTGATCCCTTGTAAATGCCATGCCCTGATGAGATAAAAACAGTCTGAGAATTTCAAACTCCTTATATGTGAGAGTTATTCTCTCACCGTCTGCCGTCACCGTATGCTCGTCAACATTCATAACAACATCGCCTGCCTTCAGAAGCTGAGCCTCCGCCTTTGGTCTGTATCTTCTCAGCACCGCTTTGATACACGATACAAACTCCATGACTCCAAATGGCTTGGTAAGGTAATAGTCCGCTCCGAGGTCAAGTCCCTGTATCTTGTCGTACTCCTCGCCCTTTGCCGTAGCCATGACAACAGGTATGTCACAAAGCTCAGATGATGCCTTGAGCCGGCGCAGAAGCTGTATGCCGTCTGTCCCCGGAAGCATCACATCAAGAACTATAAGTTCGGGTTTTTCGTGTCTGATTGCCTCGCAAAAGGATGCGGAATCCTCAAAGCCTCTCGCCTCAAAGCCTGTGGATTTGAGCGCATATATCTCTATGTCTCTTATACTCGCATCATCCTCTACACACCAGATCATATCTGTACCTCCTTGTGCTCTCCCGTAACAGAGAATATGACCCACTCGGCAATGTTTACGGCATGATCTCCTATGCGCTCAAAATACTTGGCTATAATCAGTATGTCTATTGCATATTCGCCGCTGTCCGGATCCTCTGCTATGGCTGTTATGAGTTTTTGTTTTATCTGATCGAAATAGCTGTCTACAATATCGTCGTCCTGTATAACTTTTTTCGCTATAATTATATCATTTTTTACGAAAGCATCAACACTTTCGGTCACCATTTTAATTGCAGCATCCGCCATTTCCTGTAAAAGCCCGCTGTTGCCTGCAGGGTATACGTCAATCGAGCATATGATTTCGGCTATATCCTCTGCCTGATCTCCTATGCGCTCCATATCGGTAATCATTTTGAGCGCCGCCGATATCTGCCTCAAATCCCTTGCAACCGGCTGCTGCTGCAGCAAAAGCTTGAGGCACAGCGACTCGATGGTGCGCTCTTTTCTGTCTATTTCAGAATCAAGAGGAGCAACCTTGGCAGCAAGCTGCCTGTCATTGTTAAGAAGTGATTCCGAAGCCACCGAAATAGCCTCTTCACACAGCGCTCCCATTTCAATAAGTTCTCTGTTAAGCTGCATAAGCTGCTCGTCAAATCTGTTTCTCATTATCCGAACCTCCCTGTAATATAGTCCTCTGTTCTCTTGTCCTCAGGCTGTGAGAACAGTTTGTCCGTACTGTCACATTCAATAAGCTCACCCAGCAGGAAAAACGCCGTTCTGTCCGAAATACGCACTGCCTGCTGCATATTATGCGTGACCATTACAATTGTATATTTTTCTTTGAGCTGTATGCACAGATCCTCAATTTTTGAAGTTGATATAGGGTCAAGCGCGCTGGTGGGCTCATCCATAAGAATTATCTCAGGCTCCACCGCAAGGGCTCTTGCTATGCAAAGTCTCTGCTGCTGGCCGCCCGAAAGACCGAGGGCGTTTTTTTTGAGTCTGTCCTTAACCTCCTCCCATATTGCGGCATCTCTAAGAGAACGCTCAACAATATCATCAAGCATTGCCTTGTTTTTGATTCCATGGGTACGCGGACCGTAGGCAATATTGTCATAAACACTCATCGGAAACGGATTGGGTTTCTGAAAAACCATTCCGATTTCTCTCCTCAGCTCGTTTACATCAACCGACGGGTCGAATATGTTGTTTCCCTTGTATCTGATTTCTCCTGTGATTTTCACATCGGGAATCAGGTCGTTCATACGGTTAAGTGTTTTTATAAAGGTTGATTTGCCGCAGCCTGACGGCCCGATCAGCGCCGTAATGCTTTTTTGCGGAATATCTATGTTTATATCTGTCAGCGCCTTATGGCTTCCGTACCACAGACACAGATCATTTACTGTAATGATAGTATCCATATGCTCCTCCTCATAGTTTTGTATTATCATGTAACTGAAAAGCTGTTATTCTAAATGCTTTTTTTCTTTTTGAAATGTCTGCCGACAAGGTCTGCCGCCAGATTGATGATAAGAGTAAGTATCATAAGTATTGCAGCTATTGCAAATGCAACGCCAAACTCACCCTGCTCCTTGGCATATACATAAAGCGCCACGGTAAGGGTCGCTCCCGCGCTGCCAAGTCCTTCGACTATGCCGTTTAATGCGTGTGCAAAGCCTGCTGTAAACAGAAGCGCCGCGGATTCTCCAAGTATTCTGCCGACCGACAGTATACAGCCTGTCACTACACCGTCAATGCAGCCGGGCAGCACTACTGTACGGATTACGCGCCATTTGCCTGCGCCAAGTCCGAAAGCTCCCTCTCTGTAGCTTTGGGGAACTGTTTTGAGGCTCTCCTGTGTTGTACGCATTACCGTAGGCAGATTCATTATAACAAGGGTGAGTGCGCCTGCCATCAGTGATGTCTGCATATTCAGGAACTGACAGAAAAACAGCATACCTACAAGCCCGTATATTATCGACGGTATTCCCGACAGGGTTTCTGCCGCGTATTCTATTGCCGAAACAAGTTTTTTGTTCCCTGCGTATTCCGTCAGGTAAACTGCCGCGCCTACGCCAAGGGGCAGCACAATCACAAGGGTTGCAAGCACAATATATATTGTATTTAATATATCCGGCAGGATGCCTATCCGTTCTGACAGATAGCTTGGCTCTGTTGAAAGCAGCTCCCATGAAATGTTGGGGATGCCTTTAACCAGCACATACAATATCAGAAACAGCACCAGCGCCGAGGTAAGTGCTGCGGCTATGCCCATCAGGGCCTTCATTGCACCTATATATATTCTTCTTTTTCGTGATATATTTTTGCCCGGCATAATCAGCCCTCCTTTTCTCTTTTGAGGAAGTAGTTAAGTGTGGCATTTATAAGCATTATAAACAGGAACAGCACCAGCGCTATCGAAAACAGCGCCTGCCTCTGAAGTCCTGCCGAGTATGACATCTCGCTTGCCACCGCCGTTGTAAGGAATCTGACGCTCTGAAACAGTCCCGGCATATTGGGAGCATTTCCCGATACCATCATTACTGCCATGGCCTCGCCTATCGCTCTGCCGACTCCAAGTACCACTGCCGCCGCTATGCCGCTTCTGGCTGCAGGCACCGATACTCTGAAATATGTCTCCACAGGTGTCGCTCCGAGAGCTAAAGAAGCATCCTCGTATTCTTTGGGCACCGCCTCAAGAGCTGACATTGAAACCTTGATAATAGACGGCAGTATCATAACCGCAAGAACGATTATCGCCGCCAGAAGCCCCGCTCCGTCAGGGATATCAAATATTTTTCTGATTCCCGGCACAAGAACCAGCATACCCACAAGACCGTATACAACAGAAGGAATACCTGCCAGCAGGCTTACCGCCGATTCCACTACCGCCCTGACCTTTGCAGGCGCTATTTTGGCAAGATATACGGCTGTGAGAAATCCTACCGGAACTCCCACCAGTATTGCTCCCGCTGTTCCGTATATGCTTGTCAGGATAAACGGCAGTATTCCGTATGACGGCTCTGCCGCTGTGGAAGCCCATTTCCTGCCAAGCAGGAAATCAGTAATCCCTATTTTGCTGATTGCAGGTATTCCCGATACTATCAGGTATACCGATATCAATAGCACAAACCCTACGGTTATAAGGCCCAGCACGAGAAAAATGCCATGTATAATATTTTCAAATAAACGTTTTCTGTTATTCATATCGTTTTCCTCTCAATGTCAAAAAGGCGACCCTGCACAAGCCGCCTGTCCTGATCTGCTATTCCGGTACAACCGCGCCGGCCTGTTCGATTATGTCAGCTGCATCAGGTGATGTAACGAAGTCGAAGAACTTCTGTGCTGTTTCCGATAATTCGGTTCCTTCTTTTGTTACCAGTACGAAAGGTCTCTGTACAACATAGCTTCCGTCTTTAACTGTAGCTTCTGTAGGTTCCACTCCGTCTACTGCAACTGCCTTGACGCTGTCCTGAAGTGCTGCCAGTGAAGCATATCCTATTGCGTCAGGATTCTGTCCTACTGTAGTGATTACGTCACCTGTTGATGTAAGCTCCTGATTGTATTTGCATTTGTCCTCGGTTTCTGTAATGCTTTCAAAGCCGTCTCTTGTGCCGCTTCCCGCTTCACGACCGATAAGCACGATCTCCGCATCGTTACCGCCGACTTCTTTCCAGTTGGTGATTTCGCCTGTGTAAATCTTGGCTATGTCATCGATTGAAAGGTCTGTAACAGGGTTGTCAGGATTTACTACCACTGCGATACCGTCAATTGCCAGAACTGTTTCTTTAAGTCCGTCTGCTTTTTCTTCATCTGTAAGGCTTCTGCTTGAAAGTCCTATGTCGCAGCGACCCTCTGAAACTGCTGTGATGCCTGCGCCTGAGCCTGTAGGGTTATATGTGAATGTAACTCCGTCGTTTGCCTCCATAAATGATTCGCCTAAAGCTCCGATTACTTTTTCCATTGATGTCGAACCGTCTGTTGCAACAGTTCCTCCGGTGCTTTCACTTCCGCAGCCTGTAAAAACTGCTGCCGCAAGCGCAATTACAAGTGCGATGCTCAAAATCTTTTTCATAATAAACTCTCCTTTCAGTTACTTTGTTTTTTCTTTTTTTATCTTACAGTTATTATGATAAACAGCTAATGTAAAATGAAAAAGAAACCTTATGTAAAATCCATGTCAAATATCACAACAAAAAAGAACCCTGACAGAGTGAATTCACCCTGCAGGATTCCTGAATTCCTGTTAATATGATTATTCGGAGAATTTAAGTCCGCTTACCTTGTGTCCCAGTATGGCTTCAAGTCTGTCCTGCTGCTCTTTGCGTGCAACATCGTATCCGTACTGATAGAAGTCAAGCACATCCGCATCCTTTACGATCTCCTCCAGAGGTCCTCCTACCTCAGCCTTTTTGCTGTGGTTTTTGACAGCTACTGCAATCCGGCTGATTTCGTCATCATTAAACAGCCCTGTATTTTTGAGAAACACCTGAACAGGCTCATAGCCTGCTTCTGCATGTCCTGGCTGTTTGCCTGTTATTATTCTGCCGTAGTCATGGCATGCGCAGGCAGCCGCGGCAAGCACAGGGTCAACCCCTCTTTTTTCGGCCATCATATATCCTATTTTGGCGCAGCTTGTTATATGTACTCTCTCCCAGTCGATAAAATGATCTCTTTCGGGAACGAGTTTTTCATATTTGTCGATTTCCTTCAAAAGTGCGCTCTGCAGTCTGAGTATTTTTTTCATAAACAAATCATCTCCCGTCTAAAATATATCTCTATTATATACCAATACCGGTTATTATCAATGTTTTATGAGTATTTCCCTCATTACTGTGCATTTCTTCTGTGATTTCCCACTTCTGAACACCCGCCGCCCGCAGTCTGTGCTCTATTTCCATACGTCCCAGATGAACTGCATAGAACATACACTCCTCCTCACTGCTGTAGACGTGTCTGCCCTCACTGCTCATAAGAAATATTTCATCGTTTTTTCTGATTATAGTCATCTCTATTTTTTCTGTGATTTTGCATACTGCAGCCCCGGCAGCATTGGCAACAGACGCAAATGTCGGTATTATAACCTGTGTGCCGGTCAGCCTTGCCACGGTATCCTGCCATGCAGGTGCAGGCGCTCCTATCAGAAGTATCGGTTTTTTTATTCCCATATTTATATCAAGCAGTCTGCCGCTTCCGCCTGTTGCGCTCCTTACAAAGAATCTGCCCTCTTTACAGGAGTCAAGCCTGATGTCAGCGCCCTCAAAGTCAAGGCAGCTCTGGAAGCATATCCCTGCCATTTTTTCCTGCATAAGCGCCTCTGTTTTGTCTATAAATTCATCAGCCGATATTTCAAGCCTGTCGGCAATTATTCCGGCCATCCTGATTGCAGCTTTTGAATTCCACTCTCTGTATGTACCATTTACATGCAGCAAATCCGTAGGTGTAAATCCAATCCTGTGTATATATCCTGCAGATATGATGCGGTCAAGGATAAGCACCTCACCGTCAACGCCTGCGCGCTTTGCCAGATAGTCAATGCTGTGCGGGCCGTTTTTTAATGCCTCTATAACCACTGATTCTGTTTCCGACAGGTCTTCTGCATCCGTTTCATCAAATCTGTCATTCAAAATGTATGATTCGGCCTCGTGAGGAAAATATGCCTTGTATTCGCCGTTTCTGTTAAAATGCTTCAGTTCATTTTCAAGATACGCAAACCTGTCACACATATATGATACCGGATATACCTTTTCGGGTCCTATCAGAATTTCACCTGCCTTTGAAACTCTGATATGGCTGTCGCCTCCAAACGGGAACGTGGATATCTGCGCTGCCGCAACCCTTGTAAACAGGCCTCCTACTTTTGCTCCCTCTTTTTTGATATTTACATTGCCTTTTTCGATAAGGGCCACATCTGTCGTAGTGCCTCCTATGTCAACTACTATTGCATCACCTGTCCCGCTCAGGAAGCTTCCTCCCTTGATGCTTGCCGCAGGTCCCGACAATATTGACTCAATAGGTCTGTTTCTTGCAAATTCCTCGTTCATAAGGGTGCCTTCCCCTTTAACTATGAATAAAGGCGCATTGATTCTTAATTCGCTCATTACCTCTCTGACCGCATCAAGCAGCCGGTTTATTACAGGTATAAGGCCGGCGTTTAATATTGCCGTAACGGTTCTGTGCTCAAATCCAAGCGCAGATGTCAGCTCATAGCCGCATACAACAGGCATGTCTGTCTTCTCGGCAAGCCAGCTTTTTACCTGTTTTTCGTGCTTGGGATTTCTGGTGGCTCCGTAGCCTGACACAGCTATGGCTCTGACATGTGCCTTTGTCATTACCTCTGCAGCTTCCATAACCTGCTGCTTTAACACAGGCTGTTTTTCGTTCCCCATTATATCAAGTCTGCCGTCAATTTTAACCAAAGCCCGGCAAAGCTCGTTTTCGGGAGCTAAATCTCCCATATATATGAGGCCTGTGGGATCTCCTTTGCCTTCTACTATTTTGTTGGTGGCAAGGGTGGTTGACAGTACAACTGATTTAATTCCGGATATATCGCTGTGCTTCATTATGGATTCTCTGATTCCCAGCTGGAGATTATCCTTTGTGGTCAGCGCTTTTTCCCCGCTTATTATCCTGCCTGTATCGCTGTCCATTATGACACTGTCTGTATATGTGCCGCCTGTATCTATACCTAATACTAATGCCATTTTATCTACCGCCTTTGCTGTTTATTACAAGCAGAAAGCACCCTGCCTTGAATATAGCCAGAGTGCCTCCCGCCGGTGTTACACTATTCCCATGGTGCAAGAATCTGATGATATAAATCATCTATAGTATTTTCGTCCAGCTGCACCGGGAAGTTTTTTAATCTCGTCGGATTAACTGAGGTCTTCAAAATGTCAAAATCTTCTTCTTTAGGAACCGGTGGTTTGAGTTCAAGTTTTTTCAGTATCCCATCGAACAAAGCTATTGCCTCCTTAGGAGTACTGCAGCCCATTGCATCTGCAATTCTGCTGAATATGTCTTTGAGATAAGCCTCACCTCTACTGTCGATACATTTGTCTGTATGGTCTAGCATGTACGGCCACAGCTTTGAAACACACAGAGCTGCCGCATGACCGTGAGATATGCCGTAAAGACTTGTAAGCTTGTAGCACATTGCATGACCTGCCGTGGTCTGAGTTATATTGATAGCCTTGCCGCCCAGATTTGCCGCATGAAGCATATTTGCGTTTGCTTCATCATCGTTTGCAACATATCCGTCGAAGTTATCAATGATCAGTTTAATTCCCTCTCTGGAATAATTATAGCTTTCATCATTTGAGTTTACTGACCAGTATGACTCTATGCAGTGGCACAGAGCATCAAGCATAGTTGCTTTTTTCTGATATTCCGGAAGTGTTCTCAGAACTGAAGGGTCTACTATCACAGTTTCAGGAATACAGCTGTAGTCTGTAACCGACTGTTTAACTCCTTTGTAATAGATAGCCGCATATCTTGTCGCTTCGCTGCCTGTTCCCGCAGTTGTAGGAACAGCCATCAGCCTGATATCGTTAGGAACGATTTCCTGTTCCAGATAGTTTATGGAAGGATCCATGTTTGCATACAGCTTGATTGCCTTCGCAGTATCCATAACGCTGCCGCCGCCTACTGCTATTATCATATCGCATTTGTTTGAATTAAACAGTTCAACGCCTTCTGCAACTCCCTCATAAAGAGGATTCGGCTGTATATTGTCAAACTTCACAAGTTTAATACCAAGCCTGTTTTCGATATTCGCAAAGTATTCCCTGATTTTAAGAAACTGCATTGAACCGTCACAGGCAAGAAACAAGGTTTTAACCCCATTTTCTTTCAGATATCTGTCAAGCTCTTTATAACTTCCGTCTTCTCTTATTATTCTCTGTTTCATAATTACTCTCTATTTCCTCCTCTCGATAATATTTTATATTTCATTCTTATGTGTACCTCTGCTTGCAACCAATGCAAGTATAACCAGTACAATCAGTCCTCCTGAAATTGTTACGAAAATTGTAGTCCAGCCTGTTGAGGCAAGGATAAATCCAAACACTGCAGCTTGGCATCCTGCTCCCATGTATGCTGAAAAGTCAAGCATACCTGCAGCTGTTCCCGCAAATACTCTGCCACCAACATCTCCTGCATATGCCCAGCAAAGTCCGTTTATAGCATAGATAAAGAATCCTCCGATAAACAGAAGTGCCTGTGCAAGTATACCCGGCTGTATCACGAAGAACAGCCATACAACAACAGCTGCTGCAATTCCGCTGAAAATAACTGCCGGTAGCCTGTTGTTAGGACAAAATCTATCTGTTGCCCAAGGAACTACCAATGTACCTATTGCCATTCCCAAAGGAAGCACCAGTGTGCTCATCAAACCTGACTTAATATCATAATCAAATGTCTGAATAAAGTAAAGAGGTATCCATGTAACAAGTCCATATCTTGCAAGACCTGTTACAAAGGCAATTACAAGCCACAAATCAAATTTCCAGTTTTTAATCAAATGAATATATGGGTAAATCTTCCCTTTTTCCTCCATGATTTTTTTCATGGCGGCTTCCTGTTCACGTTTCACAGGATTATCTTCCACATATTCTTTCAAACCTACATTTGTAGGGCTTGTTCTAGCTACGAACAAATATATTATCAGCATAGCAAGCGGGAATGCTGCAGGAATTATAAATGCACTTCTCCAACCCATATCAGGCATTAAGGCAAAGGCTAAGGTAACTGCTAATATGCATAATGCCTGTCCTGCACCTGAAAAAGCATGTGCTAAACCTGTAGCAAATCCTCTTGTATCACCAGGCCACCACTTTATTATTGCTGACATTCCCGGCGACCATGCCATTGACTGAAAATATCCGTTAAATCCCCATATAACTGCCATTGCAATAATAGAATGCTGGAAGCTCAACAGAACATTTGCTGCTACAGTCAGTATTACTGACATAATTACAAACCTGTTTGAACCAAAGATATCTCCAAGTCTTCCGTTAATTAAATGTCCTAATCCATAAGTCCAAAAAAGTGTACTTGTTAAAAGTCCAAGCTGTACTGTCGTCCAACCTTCTTCCTCCATCATAAGAGGCATTGCAGAAGACAGGTTAAGTCTACAGCAATAAATACACATGTATAAGAACGAAAATCCAAGCAAAAATCTCCATGCATACACTTTGAATTTTTTATACTCCTCAGGAGTATATCCAAATTTTAATTTAGTTTCTTTGTTATCCATTTATTTCACTTTCCATCCGAACAAATCACCGGACAGGTCCTCCTTTCTCATATCGAAAGTAGCTACAATTATTGCATCTGTCTACAAAAGCACTCCCGGACTACAGGAATGCAGAAGTGCTTTTGTATTGCATATTTTTAGATTGTTTCGATTATT
>CAVDMD010000065.1:0-13184 GCA_963609975.1 bacterium
TGATAGATAAAAAATTCTGGAACAGGCTTGCAGGTCTTTATGAGATGCATATAGGTATAGGTAAAAAATTTTAATCGTTAGACAGGGCAGTCCGAATGAGGATTGCTCTAAGTTTTTTTGACAAATGTATTGCCAAATGATGTAATTAGATATAAAATGTGTATAGTGACACAGAAACAGCAGCAGAGCCGGCAAGTCAGGAGATAAAAATGAGAAGACCGGCAGTTTTAATAGCCTTTATAATGGCAGCAGTCATACTTGTGACAGACAGCATTGCGGGGTATACCGCAGACTGTATGGAAAACTTTGAAGGTGATACCATTGCGGTGACAGGCAGAGTTACAGGCATAATCAAAAAAGATGACGAATATTACAAGCTGCAGCTTGCGGACGTCAGTATGATTTCCGGCAGCGGCAGCCAAAGCTACAAAAAGAAAATTCTTGTCAATGTGTATTCCGATATGGCAGACTACAGAAATTTTCTGTGGGACAGAGTATATGTGACAGGAGAGGTGTCCCTGCCCAAAGAGAAGACCAACCCCAATACCTTTGACTACAGGCGGTATCTCAAAAGCGTCGGAATAAGGTGCATAATAACAGCAGATGATTTACAGACGGTGAAGCACGCAGGAGGCATAGCCGCTCTGCTTAAATCTGCCAAATCCCGTACAGCGGATATTTTTGAAAAAACTATCGGAGATGATGCAGCGGTTGTTATGGGGCTTCTGTTTGGAGAAACATCAGGAATAGACGAGGATATTATAGAAACCTTCAGGAGAGGCGGCACAGCCCATGTGCTTGCCGTAAGCGGTCTGCATCTGGGACTTCTGTATTCGTTTCTGTGCAGATTCAAAAGAAAAAAACGAAGCATACCCGCAGACATTGCCATAGTGAGCGTATTAACGGCATATACGGCGCTTGCAGGATTTACGGCTTCCGTAGTAAGAGCATGTCTTATGATATTTATTCATATTGCGGGAAATCATTTGAACCGCAGATATGACCTTGTATCCTCTGCCTGTGTTTCGATGATAATAATTCTGGCGGCACGTCCGATGCAGATATACAATGCGGGATTTCAGATGTCATTTCTTGCCGTTATAACGCTTGGAATAATGATGCCTCTGATACAAAAAAAGATAAAAGGCATACTGCTGCCTATGATTGCAGTGCAGACAGGCATGGTGCCGTATACGATGTATACGTTCAACTATGTGTCGCTTACATCAGTCATAAGCAACATACCGGTATACTTTATCGCGGCGGCGATGATACCGGCAGGTATTGCGGTAATCGGGCTGTGCTGGCTGCCTGCCGCAGCGCAGCCGGTGGCAGCGCTTGCAGGCGTGCTTGTAAAGCTGCTGCTGTGGTGCAATGATTTCACATATATGGGCGGAGTGTTTACATTTGATGTGGCAAGCCCCTCTGTATTATTACTGTCCGTCTATTATATATTTGTATTCTATATATGCTCGGAGGCGGGGCAGATAGCATTAATCAGGCGAAGCTATAAAAAAATCGCAGCGGTATTTGCCGCGGCTGTAATATGCGGCGCAGGCTGCAGCATATACCTTTCGGACGGATTTGAAAAAACGGACATGGTCTTTGTGGATGTGGGGCAGGGCGACTGTCTGCATATAAAAGCGGGAGGCAAAAATATCCTCATAGACGGCGGAGGCAATTTTAACTACAATGTGGGCAAAAGCACCCTCAAACCTTATCTTCTCAAAAACGGCGTAACCAAAATAGATATGGCGATTGCAACACATCTTCATACAGACCACTATCAGGGTCTCAAAGAACTGTCACAGACATACAGGATAAAAAAACTCGGCGTCTATGAGGCAAACAGTGTTAATGAAAATCACCTGAAAAAAGAATTCAGAACAGATGACATAGTGTATCTTGCAGCGGGAGATGTAATAAACATCGGCAGGAGTGCGTATATTGAGGTACTCAGCCCGGCCGGAGGCAATGCTCTTGATGAGGAAGACGAAAACAAAAACAGCCTTGTTCTGAGAGTGACTGTCAGAGGCGTCAGTGTGCTTATGACAGGTGACATTGATGAAAGCGGTGAAAAAGCTCTGATATCGGGTACAGATGTTAAATCAGACATACTGAAAGTGGCTCACCACGGCAGCAGATACAGCTCCTGTGAGAAATTCATACAGGCTGCGGCTCCGGAAATTGCAGTGATACAGGTGGGCAAAAACACCTACGGGCATCCGTCGGAGGAAGTGATAAAAAGGCTTGAGGAGCACAAAGCAACCGTATTAAGGAATGACAATATGGGAGCAATAGGTATCACAGTAGAAAAAAATTCCGAAATGAAAATAACAACCATGCGAAAATAAAGACCGGTGTTGACATATGTACGGGTAATTGTTAGAATATTAAAAAATATTTCAGGAGGTGTTATATGAACAGAAAATCTATTAAACTGATTTCACTTGTAATGGTATTTGTTCTGGCGGCTTTTTTCACTGTGGGCTGTGGCAGCGACAACCGGACTTCTGACAAAACGGCAGTCGGAATTTCATGGTGTGAAGATATTACCGTAGATGAAAGCGAGTATTCTGAGGACCTTCAGGCATACATTACTGCTGTCGAAAAAGCGGGAGGCCGGCCGGTTCTGCTTGATTTGTACGAAAGCAGGGAGGAAGCCGATAAAGCTCTTGAGAGTATTGACGCTTTGATTATTACAGGCGGTGAGGATATAAACCCCGAATATTACAACGAGGAGCCTGTAGAGGAGCTTGAGGATGTCAATACTGCAAGAGATGTTTCGGATATGCTGCTTGTGGAAGCCGTAACAGATACTGATATTCCGGTACTGGCGATATGCAGAGGGTGCCAGCTTCTGAACGTGGCGGCAGGAGGCAGTCTTACACAGGATATTCCTTCACAGCTGGATACAGGGAATGAAGAACACAGAAGTGCGGATCTTATAGATTTTGCATATCACAATATCAATATAGAACATGGGTCAAAACTCTATGACATCATGGGCGAAGACACACTTGAAGTCAATTCATGGCATCATCAGTGTATCAGCGAACTCGCAGACGGATATACAGTATCGGCAATCTCAGATTACGGTATAATCGAAGGAATCGAAAGAGATGACAAAGATTTCTTTATAGGAGTACAGTTTCACCCCGAATGGCATGTTGTCGATGGCGATATGGAGTTTATCAAACTGTTTGAGGCTCTGATTGAACATTCGAGATAACAGTATATTTTATGCTCTCTGTTTTCAGGAGAGCATTTTTGCGGTAATTACAGCCTTGCAAACACCCCGGCGGACCTGTATAATTGATGTATATAAAACTACCGGATTGAGGGGCGATTATGTCAGAACACGCATTCAAAAGAATAGGCAGAGATATCAGAGAGGGTCGCATCGGCAGCCTCGTTTTACTGTACGGCAAAGAGCAGTACCTTGTTAACTGGGCGGAGGAGCTGCTGGTATCGACATATATAAATCCCGCCACAAAGCAGATGGATTATACAGTATTTGATGCGGCATCTGCGCAGGCAGCCGAAATCCGGAACGCATGTGAAACCATAGCAATGCTTTCCGAAAAAAGAATAGTGACCGTAAGGTTCGGGGTGAAATCCGGATTAAAACCGGCTGATATTCTGAACGATTCGGAGAAGCTGCCTGCAGAGACGCTGATGATACTTGTATTTGAAAAAGAGGAGCTTGATAAGGATATCCTCAAAGCAGCGGACGGCAAGGCTTTGGTATATGATTTTGCTTCTCTTGATGACAGGCTTCTCAGAGCCTTTATAGGCAAGAGAGTCAGAGCCGAGGGCAAGACCATAGGCAATGCGGCTGCAAGAGCATTTATAGAGTCAAGCGGATATTTTCACAAGGACAGCGACTACACTCTTTACAACCTCGAAAACGACCTTAAAAAAACAGCGGCATACTGCACAGGCGAGGAGATAACCGCAGAGGACATAGATACCGTTACAAACGGCAGCATCGAAAAAAACATATTTGCACTTGTTGATGCAGTCAGCAGAAACCGCAAGGATGAAGCCTACAGAATGCTCAGCAGTCTCATTTCCGGAGGGGATTCGATCTACCATATGCTTTCAATGATTATCGGGCAGTTTGAAATCATTCTTTCCGTTAAAGAGCTGAGAGAAAAAAGCATGAACAGTGCGCAGATTCAAAAAGCACTCAGAATACACGAATACAGAATCAAAAAAGCTGTTCCTCTGGCTGACAGATATTCGGTAAAGGAACTAAAGCGCATACTGATAAATGCGTATGAAATAGATAACAGTTACAAGTCGGGGCTTATGGAAGACCGGCTTGCGCTGGAGCTTTTTATAGCGGAGATATAACAATGAACAGACAGGTGAAGGCGGATATGGTGCTTGCCTCGGTGACATTATTCTGGGGAGTTTCATATCTGCTTGTTGATATAGCTCTGACTGAGACAGAGCCGTTTACTCTTAATTTCATCAGATTTTTCGGAGCTTTCGTCATAGCGGCGACAGCTTTTTTTCCTAGGATAAAAAACGTCAGCAAAACAACGCTTGCATACAGCGCGCTGATAGGGCTGATACTCGTGTTTGTGTATATAGGGTCAACCTTCGGAATCATGTATACCAGCCTTTCAAACGCAGGATTTCTGTGTGCTCTGAGCTGTGTGTTTACGCCGGTTTTCGGCTTCATATTCAAAAAACAGAAACCCGGCAGGAAATTCATATTTGTTATCGTTATCTGCTTTGCGGGGATTGCGCTTCTGTCGCTTGACGGGAATCTGAGACCGGCACCTGGTGATATAATCTGTCTTTTGTGTGCGGTGTCATATGCTGCCGATCTGCTTGTGACCGAAACAGCTGTGAACAGGGAAGAAGTCGATGCGTTTCAGCTTGGAGTGTTTCAGCTGGGATTCACAGGAATTTTCTGCCTTGCAGCAGCGTTTGTGCTCGAAACTCCGAGGCTGCCGCAAAGCCCGAAGGTGTGGGCTGCGGTGCTGTTTCTTGCTGTATTCTGCACAGGTACAGCATTTGTGGCGCAGACTGTGGCACAGCAGTATACATCAGCATCAAGAGCAGGTGTAATATTCACCTTAGAGCCTGTGTTTGCAGCGATTACCGCATATTTTTTTGCGGGAGAAAGACTGATCCCGCGAGCCTATGCAGGTGCGGCGCTTCTTTTGATTTCGCTTCTCATAATGGAAGCCGATTTGAACAGAATCACTAAAAAGCTATTCCGAAAACGAATAGAATGATAAACAAAAATTTAACAAAGTCAATATTGTGTCTGTTTACAACTTGTATACAAGATGATATAATGATTCTACTATTGAAATACGTCCGGCACAGCTTGCGTATTACAATATTTTCAACTGTGATGTGATGAAATCATGTATGCGGCAGCGCGCATGGTTTTTAATTGCATTTAGATATTTACATAAACAATAGGAGGTCAAAAATGAGCAGTCAGTGTTGTTGCGGAGGCGATAAGGCAAACGCATTTACAGAATTGGCACCGGTACTTGAAAAATACGCCAAGGTTCCGGGAAGTCTGATTACGATATTGCAGAAAACACAGGACATTTACGGATACCTTTCGGTGGATGCCATTAACTACATTTCTGAAATGACGGGAATCAGACCTGCAAAGATTTATGGAGTGGCTACCTTTTACTCACAGTTCAGATTGAAGCCTATAGGCAAATATCTGATTATGCTGTGTCAGGGTACGGCCTGTCATGTTAACGGATCAAAAATGATAGAAGAGGCTGTATGCGAGCATCTTGGCATTTCTGACGGTGAAACAACAGAAGATGGTATATTTACACTTAACAACGTAGCCTGTCTGGGCTGCTGTTCGCTTGCACCCGTAATGATGGTAAAAAGCGCGGAGGGTGATGAAACCTACGGTAATCTTACCAAAGACAAAGTAAGAAAAATTCTTGATGAAATCAGAGAAGGGGCATAGGAGGTGAACAGTATGAAAGTTGTTATCGGACAGGGCAGCTGCGGTATTGCAACAGGCGCCAAAAAAACAGCGGCCGAGTTTGAGAAACAGATTGCAGAGAAAAATCTTGATGTTAAGACAGATGTTACAGGCTGCGTGGGAACATGCTATCTGGAGCCTATAGTTGATGTCTATGAGGACAGCGGCAAAATGACCAGATATGTCAGAGTGCAGCCCGAAAACGTTGCAGAGATAGTTGACAGCCATCTTGCAGGGGGCAGACCTGCAGAGAATATCGCAATCAGTGACGAGGACAGAGAATTTATAAACAAGCAGCACAGAGTTGTGCTCAGAAACTGCGGTCTGATAAATCCTGAGAAGATAGAAGAATATACTGCCGTGGGCGGCTACAAGGCTGCCGAAAAAGCTGTCACACAGATGACACCTGACGAGGTTATCGAGGAGATTAAAATTTCAGGTCTCAGAGGCAGAGGCGGCGCAGGCTTTCCTACATGGTTCAAATGGAATGCCGCCAAGAGCTCGCCGGGCAAAGAAAAATACATCGTATGTAATGCTGACGAGGGAGATCCCGGTGCATTTATGGACAGATCAGTTCTTGAGGGCGACCCTCACTCACTTCTTGAAGGTATGATCATAGGCGGTTATGCGATGGGAGCCATGGAGGGCGTTATCTACTGCAGAGCCGAATATCCTCTTGCAATCAAAAGACTTGAAATAGCCATGGAGCAGGCAAGAGAAAAAGGCTTTTTAGGCAGGAACCTGTTTGGCTCAGGCTGGGATTTTGACATCAGAATCAAAGCAGGTGCCGGAGCATTCGTATGCGGTGAGGAAACAGCGCTTATCGCTTCACTTGAGGGTGAAAGAGGTATGCCAAGACTCAAACCGCCATTCCCTGCAGCCAAGGGCTACTGGCAAAAGCCTACCAACATCAACAATGTTGAAACCTTTGCAAACGTACCTTGGATAATGGCAAACGGCGGCGCGGCTTTCGGTGCCATGGGTACAGAAAAATCAAAGGGCACCAAGGTGTTCGCACTTGCAGGCAAGATCAAAAAAGGCGGACTTGTAGAGGTGCCTATGGGACTTCCGCTAAAGGATGTAATTTTCGGAATCGGCGGAGGCATCAAAAACGACAAGGAATTCAAGGCAGTTCAGATGGGCGGACCGTCAGGCGGCTGTATTCCCGCCTCGCTTATAGATACTCCTGTAACATATGAAGACATCAACAAGACAGGCGCTATCGTAGGCTCCGGCGGTATGATCGTTATGGACGAGAATACCTGTATGGTTGATATGGCAAGATATTTCCTTGACTTCACCAGAAAAGAATCCTGCGGCAAATGCAACTACTGCAGAATAGGCACCAAGAGAATGCTTGAAATCCTCGAAAGAATAACACAGGGCAAGGGTCAGGACGGCGATATCGAAAAGCTTGAAGAACTGGCGATGAAGATCAAAGACGGCTCGCTTTGCGGTCTCGGACAGACAGCCCCGAATCCTGTTCTTACTACTCTTAAATATTTCAGAAATGAATATGAGGATCATATCTATAATAAGAAATGCACAGCCAAATCCTGCACCGCGCTTATTTCATTTGAAATCACAGACGCGTGCAAGGGATGTACGCTATGTGCAAGAAACTGCCCTGTTGATGCCATCAGCGGCAAGGTTAAAGAAAAACATATTATCGATAAAGACAAGTGCATTAAATGCGGCAGATGCGAGGAACACTGCAAATTTGATGCAATAATAAGGAAGTAAGAAAGGAGGAATAAAATGAAAAATTTCAGATTAAACATTGACGGCAAAGAAGTGTTCGGAATTCCGGGACAGACTATTTTAGAAGTAGCAAGAGAAAATGACATATTTATTCCTACTCTCTGCTATGACGAAAGAACCAAAATATACGGTTCATGCGGCTTGTGCATGACAGAGGTTGAGGGCAATCCAAAGCTCTGCAAGGCCTGCGCAACACAGATTGCAGACGGCATGATTGTCAGAACCAACACCGGCAGAGTTATAGAATCAAGAAAAACAAACCTTGAACTTCTGCTTTCAAACCATGTGGGCGACTGCAGACCTCCATGCGTACTGGCATGTCCTGCAAATACAGACTGTCAGGGCTATGTGGGACTTATCGCAAACGGAGAATACGAAGAAGCCATCAGGCTTATCAAGGATAAAATTCCGCTGCCGGCGGCAATAGGCAGGGTATGTCCTCACCCTTGTGAAAAAGAGTGCAGAAGAGGTCTTATAGATGAGCCGATTGCAATTCAGAACCTCAAAAGATTTGCAGCGGATGCAGACCTGATGGAGGATGCATGGGAGCCTGAAATCGAAGAAGAAACAGGCAAGAGCGTAGGTATTATAGGCGGAGGTCCTATGGGACTTTCGGCAGCTGCGTTTTTAAGACAGATGGGACACAGCGTTACGGTATTTGAAGCCATGCCTAAAGCCGGCGGTATGTTAAGATACGGTATTCCTGAATACAGACTTCCAAAGGAAGTCCTCGACCAGGAAATCGAGCTTATCGAAAGAATGGGAGTAAGCATTATAACCAATACTAAAATAGGCGCCGATATTCCTTTTGAAACAGTAAAACAGGACTTTGACGCAGTGCTTATCGGTATAGGCGCATGGGTATCAACAGGAGTAGGCTGTCCGGGAGAAGACTCGGAGGGCGTTATAGGCGGTATTGATTTCCTGCGCAAAGTAGTAAGAAACGAATATATAGACCTTGGCGAGAAAGTTGCCATAGTAGGCGGCGGCAATACGGCAATGGACGCCTGCAGAACAGCAGTAAGACTCGGAGCCAAAGAAGTCTACAACATCTACAGAAGAACCAAAGACGAAATGCCTGCCGATATGGTTGAAATCGTTGAGGCCGAAGAAGAAGGCGTTATTTTCAAAAACCTTACCAACCCGGCAGAAGTTATAGCTGACGAAAACGGTCATGTTAAACAGGTTAAGCTGCAGGTTATGGAGCTTGGAGAACCTGACGCCTCAGGCAGAAGAAGACCTGTGCCTGTAGAGGGTAAATTTGAATATCTTGATGTGGATACCATGATCCTTGCAATAGGGCAGGCGGTAGATGCAGGTATGTTTGAGGGACTTGACAAAACAAGAAAGAATGCGATAGCATACGATCCCGAAACATTTATGACAAGCATTCCGGGAGTATTTGCAGGCGGTGACTGCGGCAACGACAAGATATCAATAGCAATCGAGGCTATTGCAGACGCAAGAAAATCCTCATATGTTATAGATGCTTACCTTAACGGTGAAGATGTCAGATACGAAAAACCGTTTGTAGTCGAAAGACATGACATCACAGAAAAAACATTCGAGGACAGAGAAAGAGAATGCAGACCTGTAATGAGCCAGCTTGAAGCCAGAGAGAGAAAAGACAACTTTACAGAGGTTGTCGACGGCTATGACGAAGAGCAGGCAGTAAAAGAAGCAAACAGATGTCTTGAATGCGGCTGCCACGACTACTTCGAGTGCAAGCTGATAGATTTTGCCAACGAATACGATGTTAAGCCTGACAGATTTGCAGGCGACATCAACAGAATAGAATTTGAGGACGACCATCCGTTCATAGTAAGAGACCCTAACAAGTGTATTCTCTGCGGATTATGCGTAAGAGTATGCGACGAGGTTATGGGCGTAGGAGCGCTGGGACTTGTGCACAGAGGCTTTGACACAGTTGTTAAACCTACTCTCGAAAAACCTCTTGAGCAGTCAGGATGTATTTCGTGCGGTCAGTGCGTAAGCGTATGCCCTACAGGCGCGCTTCAGGAAAGACAGTCGGTTGCAAAGGAAGTTCCTGTTGAAACCGATGTCACAGCTACAACCTGTTCATACTGCTCGGTAGGCTGCGGACTTGAACTTGAATCCTGCGGAGATATGCTGATTAAGGCAAACCCTGACAAGGAGGCTCCTGTAAACGCAGGACTTGCCTGCGGCAAGGGCAAATGGGGCTTTGACTGCTCGGTGCTTGAAGGCAAGCTGGTTGACCCTATGATTAAAGACGGTGACGGATTCAGAACCACCGACTACCACGAAGCGTTTGTAATGGCAGCTAAGAAGCTCGAAGCTGTTGCCGCCAGATACGGCAAAGACGCCGTAGCGGTAGCTGTATCAGACAGACTTACAAACGAAGAAGCTTATGCAGCGAAGAAACTTGCAGGAGTTATGGGCGCCGGGACTCTTTGCTTTAACAACAGAGCAAGCGGTATAGCCAAAGTGCTCGGATTTGACGCTTCACCTAACACTATAGACGAGCTGCTTTCGACAGACGTAATTATAGCTGCAGGCTTTAACTTTGCGGACAATCCTGTAATCGGCCTTAAATTAAAACAGGCTGCGGAAGCAGGCAGAGAAGTATATCTGATTAATCCTGCGGGATATGAACAGCATATGGACTTTGCAAAGGCTGTCTATACAGACAATGACCTTAATGCTCTTAAACAGATTGCAAAGACTGTAATAGAAAGCGGCAGCGCAGTACAGGCAAAGGGCTATGAGGAATTTGCAGAGAGCCTCGCAAATATCACTGTTACAGATGAAATCAGAGCTGTTGCGCAGGCATATATGTCAGCAAAACATTCAATGATAGTATTTGCACAGAACCTTGTAACAGCAGAAGCAGCCACCCTTATAGCTGATATAGCTGTTGTTTCGGGACATATCGGAAGCCCTAGAAACGGTATTCTTCAGGTCAAGGCCAAGAACAATTCACAGGGACTTATTGATATGGGCATCAGAGCAGGCAGGGAAGCCATAGAAGGCGTCAAGGCGCTTCTGGTATTCGGAGAGGATCCTGTCGGCGCAGGTATGCTTGATGCGGCAGAGCTTGAGTTTATGGCGGCAGTCGATACCCATATGACAATGACCACCGAAGCGGCAGATGTAATTCTTCCGGGCACAGGCTTTGCTTCAGCAGACGGTACATTTACAAACACCGAGAGAAGACTTCAGCCTGTAGAGGCAGCCATTGAGGAAGATGTTGTATTCAGCAACTGGGAAATCGCAGCGGAAATCGCACATGTATACGAAGTGGAATTCGACTTTGAAGACACTTATGATATTTCATGCGAGATGGAAGATGTGCTTCCTGCATATAAATACGGTGAGCTTTATGAAATCTACGGCGGAGTTTTAACTCCTGCAGAGCCTCAGCTTGTAACCGTAGCCGATGCAAAATTTGCAGATCCGTTAAAATGCACAGACAATCTGATGAATATGATAGCAGAGCGTCTGCCAAAACCGGTAAGATAGCATTCTTAGCAATAAAAGCAGAGTATGCGCAGAACCCGTTCGGGCTTTGCATACCCTGCTTTTTATAATGATATAACCTGACTTCCGTCGCTTTACTCCCAAAATAGTGCTACCGGCGGAGGGCGGGCTTCAATTTGATATGTTAATGCAGCAATTGCTGATGGCAAAAATGGAATAAAAAATTCAAATTATTTTTGATTCCAACCGACCTTGTCAAGCCTCTTTATACTATTGAAATTTCAACATCGTAAATTCTCAGAAGCCGGGATGTTGAAAACAACTTGATTTTAGATGATTTTGCCTATACAATAATTCTTAACAGCAGGTGTTCACCTGAAAAAGTCCCAGAGGGGCTTAGAGAACTGTATGCATATATAAACAACCCGAAAAATGCAGGCAACTCAGAGCTTGTTAATAACATTGATGCGCGTGTCAGAAAGTTTAATAGTGGAGGAGCTGAACAACTGCCACGAGCTTAAGCTCTGCAGTTGCTGTATTTGACCTACCGGCAATTCGCATAGCTCATTGGGTTAGGGCATAATGGAGGACAAAGCATATGACATTCAACTATTATCTGAAAGAGAAAAAAGAAAAAGGCAGAACCGAAGGTCTTGCTGAGGGGAAAAACGAGATGGCTAAAGCTCTTAAAGACAAAGGCGTTGTCATTGACATTATAGCCGAAACCTCAGGCTTGTCTGTAGAGGGAATAGAGAAGCTGTAAGTGCGTTGTTTATAACAATGCAGAGTAAGGAGATAATTATGGGCGCACTTGAAGGATTGAAAATACTTGACTTTTCCACTCTGCTTCCCGGTCCCTATGCCACTCTTGTGCTGGCGGACATGGGAGCTGAGGTACTCAAAATAGGCTCTGCGGGTAAGCCGGACATAGTTGCCGACTATCCGCCTTTTATTGAAGGTACGGACATATCGGCAAGTCAGGCATGGCTTGGCCGTAACAAAAAAACAATGTTTCTGAACCTCAAAACACAAGAGGGCAGGGATATAGTCAAAGAGCTTGTCAGGGAATACGATATAGTTATGGAGCAGTTCAGACCAGGTGTTATGGACAGACTCGGTCTTGGCTATGAAGACCTCAAAGCTGTAAATCCGGCAGTTATATACTGTTCGCTTACAGGCTACGGACAGACAGGCCCTCTGCGTGATGCAGCGGGACATGATATCAACTATATGGCACGAAGCGGTATGATTTCTCATGCAGGCAGAGCAGAGGAAGGACCGTCGCTTATGAACTTTCAGATTGCAGATATAGCTGTAGGATCTCTTAACTCCGTGATAGGAATACTTGCAGCGGTAAACTACAGAAGAAACACAGGCAGAGGCCAGTATATAGATGTGGCCATGATGGACGGCTGCATACCGTTTAACAGCATAGACGGCGCTGCGTTTTTAGTATCGGGCAGGCAGCCTCTGAGAGAGGGCGAGAGATTAAACGGCGGCTGTATATATGATTTCTATAAGACGAAGGACGGCGGCTATATGAGCGTAGGCTCCCTTGAACCAAAGTTCTGGAAACAGTTCTGCACTGCCATAGGCAGAGAGGATCTTATAGAGGGCAGTGTATGGCCGGAGAATATCGCAGAGGTAAAGGCTGAAATAAGAGGCATATTTATGACAAAAACAAGAGATGAATGGGTAGAGGTGTTTTCGCATTATGACGCGTGCGTTCAGCCTGTACTTGACCTTGAGGAGGCTCTGATTAACGATGAGCAGATAAAAGCAAGAGAAATGGTTGTCGATGTTAAACTGCCCACCTGTGATGATATTACAGTGAAGCAGCCTGCAGCATCTGTAAAGCTCAGTGAATGTCCGTGTGAATATAAATTTGCGGGATATCCTGCGGGCTATCATACCGGAGAGATAATAAAAAAAGTGGAAATATACGGAATTAAAATTCCTATTTCCACATATCGCACAC
>CAVDMD010000066.1:0-13069 GCA_963609975.1 bacterium
GGTGTAACTTTGCCGTTTGCATCAATAGTAATTTTACCAGTATTCGCACTACCGCCGGTATATCTGATACCATTGATTGTAACGAATTGACCACTTCCAAGACTAACTTTTACCTGTTTATCTTTGTCAATCACAAATTCAAATTCATTACTCGGGTCTGTTACTGTTGTCTTATTACTGTCACTACCAAATTCAAATGCTCCGCCCGTCTTAACCGTCACTGTTCCGGTTGTTTCATCATCTTCGGTGCTTACCGAAACAACAATATTCTTTGCATTCTCATCAGCACCAGTATAAGTATTTGTAAACGTAATACCATTTACATTGATTTCTTTGTTTGTGGTTTCTGTCTTCAATGTTACAGAGCCTGCACTAAGCTCTACGCCAGACCCAGTAACAGTAAATGTGGCACCGTCTTCACCAGCATCATATTCATATTCATCATTTCCCCATGTGCTACTGATTGCGACTTTACCGCTTCCAGAAACAGTTACTGTATCTGATGCCGAGTCAACCTTAACTGTGACTGTTCCGGCTTTGTTTGTTATAGTCCTGCCGCTGCTGCCTTTAATAGCGGCATTTGCATCCAGCTCAACTGCACCAGATTTAAGCTCATCACCATTAGTTTGTGTTACTTTTATAACTGTATTGCTCTCTTTAGTTTTATACACATATTCATTTTCATAATTACTAATCTTCACACTGCTCTCTGAAGTTGGAACAGTTATAGTGTCATAGTCATCCATTACATCAGTTTCCACACTTATAGTATTGACACCATCATCTGTTATTTCAATAATTTTACTACTGTTACCTCTAAGGGAAACGCCTGAACCAATAACCGCTTTGCCCATTACCAGACTAACATCACCGCCGGAATCGACACTAAATATATTTGTGTTAGATCCTCCTATGTAAGTCTTTGTAACTTCATCTTTCGCTACCTGAAACTGGCCGCTACTATACGCAATCGTCACATTAACACTGGTATCTGTTTTTGTAAAACCTGTTGTTCCTGTATTACTGTTAGGTAAGGTCACTTCCGCAGAACTACCGTTATTATCAGCAATCGCAATCTTTGCAGTTCCTCCTGCTTCGACCTGCACATATGCAAAGTTATTTATTGTTCCGGAATTAAGGATCAGATTAGCCCCTCCTGATACTGTAATTCCCATTCCTGTTCCGCTCTCATACTGACTTTCACCTAAAACCACATTTTGCAGCGTTACTGATCCACCTGTTATATTTAACATCGGGATACTTTCATCGCTTCTTTCAATCGTATATCTTTTGCCACTTTCAGATGTTATAGTTACATCCTTGCCGTTAAAAGTCTGTGTACCGGTTACCGTTATCTTGTCACACAGCTTGATTATACCTCCGGTACTAACTTTCTCATATGCCTTGGCTAATGTTGCAACCGCTGTGGTAGTTGATTTGCCATCTGCAGTGTCATTGGCACTGTTGCCACCAACATATATGGTATCGCTACCTGTATTTGCAAATGCCATCATCGGCATCATACTTACCACCATAGCAAGTATCAGTATCCAGCTTAATATCCTACCTGATATTTTTGATCTCATATTTTCCTCCTTTTTCTGTGTAATTTATCTATATAAAGCTGACCTGCGGTCAGCATAACCCGGAAACCCATTATCATTTATAGTACCTCATGCTACCCCCCCTGCAAGCATAATTTTAAGAAAATCCGCTTAAAATCTGTATTTTTTTTGTTTTTTTATAACTTTCACTGCCCTGCTGCATAAACAGCCGTATAAATGTACCTTTTTCACAGAAATCTGAATACAAAAAGCAGCCACCTGAGTTTCTGATGACTGCGTTTTGTCTTATCTTATTTTTACAAATTCATTTTCATCGGCTCTGTATATGCTTTTGACAGCTATCCTGTTTTGGGCAAGTATAGATTTGACTTCCCCTATATCATCTGTCTTTATATATACACCGTAGCCGCAGCTTTTGACAAGCTCGGGCGGAAGTCTTCTGACCGAAGCTCTGAGTCCGTTTTCCAGCAGTTTATCTCTGGCATATGCCGCTTTATAAAATGAAGAGAAGGAAATAATATACGACTTCTTCATTTCCGTCACTCCCATCACAGTATAATACTGCATTATATGCAGGCAGGTTCTGAAATGTCACTCTTTTGTAATTGCTGCGGTCTGCTCCGAAAGCCATCCGGCTTCATCTTCATTAAGCCAGCTTTTAAGTGTATCATACACTCTGCTGTGATAGCGGTTCAGAAATTCCAGCTCATCATCGCTGAGCATACCGGCTTCTATCGCCTCTCTCTCAAACGGACAGAGCGTTATGGTTTCAAAGCACAGCATGCCGTCACGCTCTATGCAGAGGATCTCGTTTTCGAGTCTGATACCGTATTCCCCCGCAAAATACACTCCCGGCTCATCACTGGTTATCATTCCCGGCACCATACGGCATTTGTCCCCTCTCCTGCTGATGGTATTGGGTCCCTCATGGACGCTGAGCATATGACCTACGCCATGCCCCGTGCCATGGTTGAAATCAAAGCCTCTGTCTGTCAGTGGCTTCCTTGCGATAGCATCAAGCTCTGCGCCTGTGGTTTCATATCCGAATTTTGCAGCCGCAAGGCTGATATTGGATTTGAGCACTGCGGTATAGGCATATCTCCTGTCACCGGTAACGGGACCTGTCGCAACTGTTCTTGTAATATCTGTGGTCCCGTCCCTGTACTGTCCCCCTGAATCCACCAGAAGAAAGCCTTCCGGCTTAATCTGAACATTGCTTTTTTCTGTCGCCTGATAGTGTATCACCGCACCATGCGCCTCATAGCCTGCTATGGTATCAAAGCTCAGATCATACGCCCCCTGCTGTCTGCGGCAGTCCTCAAGATAATCGGCAGCGGAAATTTCGGTTATATTTCCGCTGCCGACACCGGTTTTAAGCCAGTACAGAAATTTTACCATGGCAGCGCCGTCTCTGATATGGGCATTGCGTGTGCAGGCAATCTCCGTATCGTTTTTGACGGCTTTCATAAGCTCTATGGGGTTTTGTCTGTCAATTACCCGAACCGAGCTGTCAAGACACGATAAAAGCGCATATGAGGCAGCGGATTTCTCAATGATGATGCTGCAGTTTTTAAGTGATTTAAGGTCGTCAAAAATCTGCATATACGGCCGCAGGTTTTTTCTCTCAAAGCTCCTGTCCATAACATACAGATAATCTCTGTCCCTGCCGATAAGTGCAAATGCAAAGAATACCGGAGTATGCTCAACGTCATCACCCCTCAGGTTATACAACCATGCAATCTGCTCAAGCTTTGTAACCAGCAGGAAGTCAGAGCCCCCCATTTGGCTTCTGACTCTCGAAAGCTTGGAGCTGCAGGTTTCTCCTGTAACCGAAATGTCAGGCTCATATATGTGCGACGGCTTTATCTCCGGGCGGTCATGCCATATTTCTCCCACAAGGTCAGCATCCCACACCATATCCGCAAGAGTTTCAAAAAATCCGCCCTGCCCGGCGCTTACCACTCTGCCGTCAAAGCCGAGCCTAAGTCTGTGAGGCGCTCTGTCTTTGCACAGAGCCTCGATGTATTCCTCCAGGGTCGGCACTTCCGCCATGCCTTCTTTCATAAGCTCTATGCCGCTTCCCGAAAGCTCCGCCTCTGCCTGCAGAAAATATCTGCCGTCAGTCCAAAGGGCCGCAGTATCAGAAGTTACCGCAAGAGTCCCCGCAGAGCCTGTAAATCCGGATATATATTCTCTGCATTTGAAATAGTCGTTTACATACTCCGAGCCGTGATAATCCGTAGTCGGTACAATATATACATCTATCCCGCGTTTTTGCATCTGCACACGGAGTTCTTCAAGCTGTTTTCTCATATAATCTTCCTTTCAGACTTTGATTGTATATATTATACACCCCCGGAAGCCGTTATCCACACAATCTGTCAAAAAATCATTTCAGCCTTGCAATAAGCTCGCCGGCTTTAACCTGCTGTCCCTCTTTGACATATATTTTATCAACGGTACCTTTCATCGGAGCAAGGATATTTGTTTCCATTTTCATCGCCTCAACAACAGCTACAGGCTGTTTTTCGTTTACCTCATCGCCCTCTTTTACAAGCACCTTCACAATGTTTCCCGGAATACTTGCACCTATTTCGGCCGGATTCTCCTCGTCTGCATACATTATATGCGATGAGTTTGCGCTTATAGCCGCGCTTTTGTCCTTTATTTTTACGGCTGTTCTGTTGCCGTTAACCTCGAATATGACGGTTTTGAAGCCTTCTTCGTCCGTATCTCTGCTGCTTGATGTCAGCTTGACTATAATCTGCTTGCCCTCTGCCAGCTTGATTTCACAGGTCTCATCCTCCGCAAGGCCATGGAAAAATATATCGCTTCCCATAAGTCTGAAGCTGCCGTCTTTTTCGAGGCTTGTGATATAGTCTTCAAATACCTTCGGATAAATAGCATAGCTCAGAAGCTCCTGCTCATTTCCCTCAAGGCCGTATTCCTTCTGCAGTTTTTCTCTGATTGCATCAAAATCCTCATCCGGAAGAAGCGAGCCGGGTCTTACGGTTACAGGAGTCCTGCCGCGCAGCACGAGTTTTTGCAGTTTTTCCGGGAAACCGCCCTCAGGCTGTCCCATCATCCCCTCGAAATAGGATACTGCGGAATCAGGGAAATCTATATCTGCCGCTTTTTCATATATGTTTTCGGGTGTAAGTCCGTTCTGAACCATAAATATCGCCATGTCGCCGACCACCTTTGATGACGGAGTAACCTTGACAATATCTCCAAGCATCCGGTTTACGGTTCTGTACATTTCCTTTACTTCTCTGAATTTGTGACCAAGGCCGAAGCTGTCCACCTGCGATTTGAGATTTGAATACTGTCCTCCCGGCATTTCGTATTTGTATATCTCAGCCGAGCCTGTAACCATATCTGATTCAAATTCTTTGTATACAGGTCTTACAGCCTCCCAGTACTCTGAAATTTTCTGTATCTGTCCGGTGTCTATCCCCGTATCTCTTTCGGTGCCCTCAAGCGCCGCCACTATTGAGTTAAGGGCAGGCTGGCTTGTAAGCCCTGACATACTGTTAAATGCCGCATCTATAATGTCAACTCCCGCATTTGCCGCCATCATCAGAGTGGCAACGCCGTTGCCGCTGGTATCATGGGTATGCAGGTGCACAGGTATTGATATTTCATTCTTTAATGCTTCGATTAATTTCTTGGCTGCCATAGGCTTGAGAAGCCCCGACATATCCTTGATGCCAAGTATGTGTGCTCCTCTTTTTTCAAGCTCCTTAGCCATGTTAACATAGTAGCTCAGGCTGTATTTGTCTCTGCTTTCGTCAAGTATATCGCCTGTATAGCACATGCACGCTTCCGCCACCTTGCCCTGATTTAGCACCTCGTCAAGAGAAACCTCTATGCCCTCTATCCAGTTGAGCGAGTCGAATATCCTGAATACGTCTATGCCTGATTTTGCGGACTCTTTTATGAATCTTCTTATGACATTGTCGGGATAATTTTTGTAGCCGACTCCGTTTGCGCCTCTTATGAGCATCTGAAACATTATGTTCGGTATGCACATCCTGAGGGTTTCAAGTCTTTCCCAGGGCGACTCTTTCAGAAATCTGTAGGCTGTATCAAATGTCGCGCCGCCCCACATTTCGAGAGAAAACAGATCTTTGCCGTAAAGCGCCACTGCAGGAGCTATTTTTTCCATATCCACGGTTCTGACTCTGGTTGCCATCAGCGACTGCTGCGCATCTCTCATTGTTGTGTCTGTTATTAGAAGCTTTTGCTGCGAGTTTATCCATTTTACGATGCCCTCGGGGCCTTCACTCATCAGAAGCTGTCTGGTACCCTGCAGAGGCTCTATTTCTCCCGGTTTTATTCTTGGAAATACCGGTATGTTAAACTCCGGCTTGACGCCTCTGTTGCCGTTTACATATTTTTCGCCGAGGAAATTGAGGACTTTGAGTTCCTTGTCCTCTTTGACAGCTATGTTAAGCAGGTTAGGGTTGTCTGCGATAAATCCCGTATCACACATACCCTCTCTGAAAGTAGGGTGGTTAAGTACATTGAGCAGAAAAGCCCTGTTGGTTTTAACGCCCTTGATGTTCATTTCGTTCAGAGCTCTCTTGGCTTTGTTTACAGCGTCCCTGAAGGTTCTTGCCCATGCTGTGACCTTAACCAGCAGACTGTCGTAATACGGCGAAATTTCGGAATTCACTGCGGCGTTTCCCGCGTCAAGTCTGATACCGAAGCCGCCCGCACTTATATATTTGGTAATGATTCCTGTGTCGGGAGCAAAGCCGTTTACCGGGTCCTCGGTGGTAAGTCTGCACTGCACCGCATAGCCGTTTTGTTTTATGTCTGCCTGACTTCTGATGTTTACCTCGTCCGAATCAAGGCTGTACCCCTCCGCAATGAGAATCTGCGACTGGACAATATCCACACCTGTTGTCATTTCGGTAACGGTATGCTCCACCTGTATTCTCGGATTCATTTCGATGAAGTAGTGATTGCCGTCTTTATCCACAAGAAATTCAACTGTTCCCGCACTTCTGTAATTTACCGCCGAGGCTATTTTTATCGCATCTGCACATATTCTTTCTCTCTGCTCCTGTGTTATTGACAGAGCGGGAGTAAATTCAACGACCTTCTGGTGTCTCCTCTGGATTGAACAGTCTCTTTCGTACAGGTGCACTATGTTGCCGTAGTTGTCGCCAAGCACCTGCACCTCTATATGCTTTGGCCTTTCGATGTATTTTTCTATGAATATATCATCAATTCCAAAGGCTTTGCGGGCTTCACTTCTGGCGCTTTCAAACTGCTCCGGAAGCTCCTGCGCGTTTCTTACGATTCGCATACCTCTGCCGCCGCCTCCTGCCGCCGCCTTGAGCATTACGGGATAGCCGCATTTCTCTGCAAATTCCAAAGCCACCTCCACTGTCGGAATAGTCTCTGCAATCCCGGGAATCGTAGGCACTCCCGCCTCTGCTGCAGCAATTTTGGATTTCACCTTGTCTCCCAGGCTGTCCATCATCACATAGTCAGGCCCTATAAATACAATGCCCGCCTCCTCACAGGCTCTTGCAAACTCCGTATTCTCCGAAAGAAATCCGTAGCCTGGATGTATGGCATCAACGCCCTTTGCCTTTGCCAGCTCTATGATTCCGTCTATCGAAAGATACGCATCAACAGGTGATTTGCCTCTGCCTATCTGATAGGCCTCGTCCGCTTTTGTGCGAAACAGCGAGTTTTTGTCCTCCTCCGAATAGATTGCAACACCTCTGATACCAAGTTCCCTGCAGGCTCTCAGCACTCTTATTGCGATCTCTCCTCTGTTGGCTACAAGAACTCTCTTGAATTTTCTTATCTCCATATGAATCTCCTTTTTAATCATTTTGAACCACATATATAAAAACAAATGAAGGCCTCGACGGGTCCTCATTTATTTCAATCTAAGTATTCTTTTTTTCTTGTATTCATTATACAAGATACACCGCTTGATTTCAAGCATATTTTTGTTGCAAACAAACAATTACTATGTGATTATTTTATAGCGTTTTACAAATTTGTATAATATCCTAACGGTTTCCCCCAAACAGGCTTGTGATGTTCCGCACATAATATGTCATAAAGCCGGCTTTGTTTACGTCTCTGTCAGATACAAGTCTGCAGCTTCCTGTTTTCTTCCCGTCATAGTATATATCCACCCTGCCTACGGTATCGCCTTTTTTGAGAGGCAGTTTAATATTTTTATCTGTTACCGTTTTCCATGTAACCTTATCCTTGTCGCCTTTTTTAACAAATGCAGTCGCGGCCTCTGCCGTCACAGCCTCAAACTGCTCCGGCTCTCCTCCGTCTGCCCGGATCTTTTTTACCGCCTCGCCCTCAGGGAATACCTCAACGGTTTCATATGACGAAAAGCCGTAATCCAGAAGCTTCGCCACCTGCGCGTTTCTTTCTTTTGACGTTGCAGCTCCCAAAACCACCGCTATCAGAGTGGTTTTGTCTCTGGTGGCTGAGGCCGACAGGCAGTAGCCCGCCTCCTGCGTGAATCCCGTTTTGATCCCGTTTGCACCGCTGTATGTTTTTATCAGCCTGTTTGTGTTGGTAAGCCCGAATTCTGTTTCTTTGCCCGGAAGTCCCACCCTGATTGTATCCTGCCATTTAGTGCACCATTTTTTTATTTTTTCATGCTTCAGAAGCTCTTTTGACATGACGGCTATATCACAGGCACTTGTATAGTGCTCTTTTGCAGGCAGGCCGTTGGTATTTATGAAGCTGGTATTTCGCATTCCCAGCTCCTGCGCTTTTTTGTTCATTTTTTCAACGAATATATCGGTGCTGCCCGCAATGTGTTCCGCCAGTGCCACGCATCCGTCGTTGGCAGAAACCATTGCAACTCCCTCAAGGAGCTGCTCTACGGTATGAGTTTCCCCCGGCTCCATATACATCTGGCTGCCGCCCATTGATGCCGCATTGTCCGATATGACAACCTTATCGTCAAGTGTGATTTTACCGCTGTCAACAGCCTCCATCACAAGCAGCATTGTCATAATCTTGGTTACAGATGCCGGCGGAAGTTTTTTGTCGGCATTAAGAGCATATATGACTTTGCCTGTGGCAGCGTCCATCACAACTGCCGCCTTTGCTTTTATTTCGGGGCCGCCGTCTGCATCTGCGGTCTGGCTTTGCGAAACTTCGTCATTTACTGTTTCGATACTCTTGGCCACATCAACGGTTCTCTGTTTTATGCACATATTTTTTACACCCATAAACCCGCCAAACCCTAAGGCTATAACCAGCGCTATACATACAGGGGCTTCTATCTTCTTAAAAGGAAATTTCACATCAGGCCTCCTCGTTTGATTTCTCTTTTATATACTATTGCTGCCCGCAGTGTTTTAGAACATACTAAAAAAAACGGCACGAAACGGAGCTCTGCATATCAAAGCTCCGTTTCGTGTTTAAGGAATTATATGTTTTATTTTATTAATGAGGAAATGTAAAATGCCTATCTATTCGAGCCTGTACGCCTCTTCATGATGAAGCGCATGGTCAAGCCCTTCAAATTCTTCCTGCTCGCTTACTCTCACAGGTGTGAATCTGTTTATAACTTTAAGGATTACAAATGTGGCAACAAACGCATATGCTCCTGCGAATGCCGTTGCCCCAAGCTGAATCAGAAACTGTGTGACGTTTCCCTCAACAAGTCCGCTGACGCCGTTTACCTCCGACACTGCAAACACACCTATCATTATTGCTCCGAGCATACCGCCCACGCCGTGTACACCCCATACGTCAAGGGCATCGTCCCAGTCCAGTTTTTTTCTGAGAAGCACCGCAAGATAGCATATCACGCCTGCCATAATGCCCAGTATAAACGCTCCCCACGGTTTGATATATCCTGCCGCAGGCGTTATTGTCGCAAGTCCCGCAACCGCTCCGGTAAGAGCTCCTACAAAGCTTGGACTTTTGTCTCTTATCCATGAGATTACAAGCCATGTAACCATCGCCACTGAAGCCGTAATGTCTGTATTTACAAATGCAGTGGAAGCAAGTCCCGTAGCGCCCATAGCGCCGCCTGCGTTGAAGCCGAACCATCCAAACCACAGAAGTCCCGTGCCCAGAGCCACATAAGTTATATTATGAGGTTCCACTGCCGAAGCACTCATATCTTTTCTTTTGCCTACCACAAATACCGATGCCAGCGCTGCAAGCCCCGCACTTGCGTGGACTACAATGCCTCCTGCAAAATCGGCTGCGCCAAGCTGCGCCAAAAATCCGCCGCCCCATACCCAGTGGGCAAGCGGCACATAAACCAGCAGACTCCATATTACAAGGAATATCAGATAGCTCTTGAAGTTTACTCTGTCTGCAAACGCCCCTGTTATAAGGGCGGGAGTAATTATCGCAAACATCTGCTGATAACTGAAAAATGTAAGAAACGGTATGGTATCTCCGTATACGGCGTCGGGCTCCATTCCCACACAGTCCAGGAAAGCATATTTAAGGCTTCCTATGATACCGTGAACATCAGGTCCGAATGCCAGTGAGAAACCCACAACAAACCATATGATAGTAACAACACCCATCGATATAAACGACTGCATCATTATTGTTATAACGTTTTTGCGTCCTACAAGTCCGCCGTAAAAAAACGCAAGACCCGGAGTCATCAGGCATACTAATGCCGCACATACTATTACAAAAGAAGTATTACCGGTATCTATCATATTTCTCACTTCCTTTCTGATTTAAGTATAGAAAAAAAGAGCCTTATTGAAAATACAATAAAACCCTTAATATTTCGGGGAAAATCCCTTAAACCTCAATTATATGGTTTCTGACCGCATAAAGCACAAGCTCCGTAACGTTTTTGAAATTATGCTTGTGCATAATATTGGCCCTGTGAGTTTCCACCGTCTTTACCGAAATAGAAAGAAACTCCGCTATTTCCCTGTTGCTGTAGCCCTCTGCAAGAAGCTTTAATATCTCTCTTTCTCTGCCCGAAAGCTCTCTGCTCTGTTTTTCGTTTTCGAGAAATCCCGAAAGCAGCATGGGTGAAAGCACTGAGGATATATAGATTTTGCCGTTCATAACAGTCCTTATCGCCTGCACCAGCTCTTCAAATGCGTTTTCTTTGAGTACATAGCCGGAAGCTCCCGCATTGAAGGCCTCTGCAACCATTTCCTCGTTTTTGTGCATAGTCAGAAAAATCACCCTGATGTTTTTGAATTCCGATATTATCTCTTTTGCGGCTTCAAGACCGCCTCTGCGCGGCATCGATATATCCATAAGCAGTATATCCGCCGCACCTCTCAGGTCATATATGCTCCGGCAAAGCTCTATGCCGTCCGCCGCCTGTCCCGTTATTTCAAAATCCTCCTCCTGTGAAAGCAGCAGGATCAGTGATTCTCTGAACATTTTATGATCATCTGCCAGAAAAATTCTGATTTTCTCTTTCATCGCAAGGCACCTCCGCAACTACTCTTGTTCCTTCTCCTACCGTACTGAATATGCTGAAGCTCCCGCCAAGCATTCTGATGCGATCCCCCATAGACGGTATGCCCATGCCAAACTGCTTCTCGCTGACATGAAAGCCTCTGCCGTTGTCCTTCACCTCAAATATGCACCGGTCGCCCTCACATCTGACACCTATATCTATTTCCGAAGCGTTTCCGTGCTTTACGGCATTGCCGCAGGCCTCCTGCACAACTCTGTAGATATTCAGAGCCTCCGTATCCTCAAACGCCGGCATAGCGCACTCCGCCAGAACCCTGCAGGTGACGCCCTCAATTCTGCCAAGACCCTCCGCCATGGCTTTCAGCGCACTTTCGAGTCCCTGCTCAAGTCTCGGAGGATTAAGACTGTTCAGTACGGCTCTCATTTCCTGTATGGCTTCATCTGCCATATGTATGGCATTATCTATGATTTCACCGCTGCCTTCTCTGCCTCCGGCAATTCCCAGTGTCACTTTGAGTGCGGCAAGGGACTGCCCCACTCCGTCGTGAAGCTCGCGCCGTATTTTGTCTTTTTCCTGCTCCTCTGTTACGGCAAGAAGTCTGGCCTGTTTGCGCAGAAGCCTGTTTTTTTCGTTTATCCGGGTTTCGTAGCCTGATTTCTCCATATATTTTTCCCATGAATATATATCCTCAAATTCCGTAATGTTAAGGCCTTTTTCTTCGGCCTCAGGCGATACTCTGATGCCTCCCGCCCTGTCTATAATCCGGAACATAACATATGCTATGCCGAAAACCCATATGAAGTTTACCGCAATACCGAGAAACTGTATTCCAAGCTGCTCTATCCGGCTGCCCGCCTCGATAAACTGCTGCTCTGCAAAAAACGGCATAAGCAGAAGCCCCGAAACAGCGCCTGCCGCATGAACAGGCACAGCATCAACCGCATCGTCAATCCCAAGCCTTATCAGCAGACATCGTATCGCCGCCACAAACACTCCCGTTATGAAGGTAAGCGCCGCAGCCCCCGCGGGACTGCAGTAATATGAGCAGGCAGTCACAGCCACAAGGCCTCCGAGGATTCCGTCAAATATAAATACAAGATAATTGCCCTTTGGACCTGCGGCAATATGATATGCCAGCGCTCCCGCCATACCGCAGGCCGCACCGAGGTTCATATTGAGCACCATAAGTCCCGCTCTTGCCGAAATCTCAGGCAGACTGCCGCCGTTAAAGCCAAGCCAGCCAAACCACAGAATAAAAACTCCCAGCACCGCAAAAGGTATATTTGACCTTGCAGGGCCGGTGTCTTTGCGCCTGCCGGCTGTGATTATTCCGGCCAGAGCTATGAATCCTCCCGTAAGATGAACAACCGAGGCTCCCGCAAAGTCCATAAATCCCAGCCTTTCAAGCCAGCCGGGGCTGCCTGTCACCATGCTTCCCCACACCCAGTGTCCGAATACCGGATATATTACCACTGCGCTTACAGCAGCTCCCGCAAGAAGTGCGGAAAGCCTGCTTCGCTCAGACATGGCGCCGCCGAAAACAGTTATGGATGCCGCTGCAAACATAGTCTGCATAAACGCATAGCTGTATGCGGTATCGCCTGCCGATTCAAGCCCCGAAAGCCCGATAAAGCCTGTGCCTATCATACCGTGAAATGACTCTCCGAACATAAATCCGAAGCCGAATATGCAGTAAAGCACTGTTACGATCATAAATGTAAGCAGATTCTCTATTGCCACCGCTATTATATTTTTGCTGCGGATAAAGCCGACCTCACAGCAGGTAAAGCCTGCCTGCATGAAGAATATAAAGGCTCCGCACATAAGTATCCACGAAATGGTCATATTCATAACAACTCTCCATATCAATGCATAGATTATATACCCTATCGCCTGCTGTTTGCAAGTTCTCTGTTAAATACAAGCAGGTCTGCTGAATTGAAATGCTCAATACATCAGACCTGTTTGTTCAGTTGTCGTTACACTCCCGAAAATTTTATTATATGGCATACGGCACAAATCTGCCCTCATCAAGCAGCCATATCCTGTCGAAGCCGCACTGCTTTGCAAGGTATACTGC
>CAVDMD010000067.1:0-12535 GCA_963609975.1 bacterium
TTCTGCAGCCGTACCTGCACTGAGTAAGAGCAGCCTTTGTAACCGGTAATTATTTCGCATCAAGAGCACCGCTGTTCTGTCTGCCATATATTCTTCTACCCGGTCCGGAAGCATAAGTCCACTTGCTTCTAAAAAAATTTTAAGCGATTGCCCTATATCCTTAATCCCGTTATTTGCACATTACAGCACCAGCAGATTTATAAGCCCTATCACAAAGCCTATCAGGGCACCGAGGTTGACAACAGCCTGCAGTTCTTTTTTCATCACAGACAGCACCAGAGTTTCAAACTCCCTGACATCCATCTGATTAATCTTGTCCTCAACTACAGCGGCTATATCTATCTTTGATGTGACTTTGCCAAGTTTTTTGTCAACAAATTCCTCAATCACCCTGCCTGCAAGCGCATCCATATCAAGGTTAAGCTCTGCCGCCTCCTGCTCTATGCTGCGGCTTCTGACTGTTTCAATTTCTTCTTTGATTCTCCGCTTCAGATACTCGCTGCCCTCACCGTCAAGGTACTGCAGCACTTTTTGCTCAATCGGCTCTGCAAAAGAAGCTATCAGATCTCTGTTTACAAACATCGCAAGCATAGTGTCTCTGACTTTTTCCTCGAGTATCGCTCCGCCTTTTTCGACTATGATGCCTCTGATGTCCGCTTTTTTTATTTCTCCCGTCAGCCTGCCCGCAAGTGTCTGCGCAAGATGCTCTGACAGATCCTCGCTTACAATATCCGAGATTCTGACGCTCCCTATGTCGAGACCTGTGATACCGGCTGCCATAGCATTTCTGATGTCCTCCTGTGAAAACAGGCTTCCCTCAACAGCAGCCCCGCAGGCTCTGGCTATTCTTGATTTGTTTTTGGGTATCACTCCCGGTGTAAAAGGCAGCGTCCTGCTTCCTATCCTGACAGGCCTGTACGGTCTGAAAAGCATTTTGACCGCAATGTAGTTTGTGATATATCCGATAAGCGCCGCCAGCAGCAGCGGCAGTATTATATGCAGTATTTCCATTTATCCGTTCATCCTTCCCATTTTGTATCCCTCAAGATCCAGAGCTGTAAACTTAAAGCCCGCGGCTTTGCCGGCCTCATCTATCGCTTTGAATTTAGCAATATCCCATTCCGACGGCAAAAGCTCTATTCTGACAGTATCACCGTGATGTCTTGCACGAAATTGCTTAAATCCCATCTGTTTAAGAGCGCACTCCACCCTGTATACGGCTTCAAGCTTCGCCTCGGTTATTTCCTCTCCGTACGGTATTCTTGATGCAAGGCAGGCAAACGCAGGCCTGTCCCATATGCTTATGTTCCTGTCTTTTAGCGCCTGTCTGATTTCTGCCTTGGTAAGCCCCGCATCTTTCAGAGGGCTCCATATGCCAAGCTCCTCAAGGGCTTTCATCCCCGGTCTGTAATCCGACATATCGTCAAGGTTGGTGCCGTCTGCCGGATTTGCAGCCGATTTTATCAGCTCTGAAAATATTTTTTTCTTGCAGTGATAGCACCTGTCCCTCGGGTTTGCTCTGAGGACATCCATAACCGGAACCTCTATGACTTTGTGCCTGACTCCGAGTTTTTTGCAGAGCGCCTTTGCATATTCTGTTTCATCAGGGGCAAAGTTTGGCGCAGCCGCCGTAACTGCCATCACTTTGTCGCCCAGCACTTCCTTTGCAAAGCATACAAGAAATACGCTGTCAACTCCTCCTGACAGCGCAACGGTTATATTTCCTTTGTCGATTAAATCCTCTCTGAGTTTTTCAAGCTTATCCTCTAACAACTCTCTCCTCCTGTCAGATTCTATTCGCAGCAGGTTTTCATGGCTTCAAGAGTCCTGCTTATAAGGTCGTCAAGCTCCCAGCCAAGCATCTCCGCACCCTTGCGGATTACATCTCTGTCACAGCCTGCCGCAAATTTTTTGTCCTTGAATTTCTTTTTTACTGATTTGAGCTCCATATCCTGAACCGATTTTGACGGTCTCATCAGTGCCGCAGCTCCGATAAGTCCGGTAAGCTCATCTGTTGCGTAAAGCACTTTTTCCATTTCGTGTGCAGGTGCAACATCAGTTCCCGTAAGTCCCCAGCCGTGAGAAACAACAGAATTTATAAGGCGGTCCTCAAGTCCCGCTTCTTTTAGAATCTCTACGGCCTTGACACAGTGCTGCTCAGGGTATTCCTCAAAATCTATATCGTGAAGAAGTCCTACCATTCCCCAGAACTCCACTTCATCGCCGTAGCCGAGCTCTTTGGCAAAATACCTCATAACGCCCTCTACGGTCTCGCCGTGTCTGATATGAAATTCTTCTTTGTTGTGTTTTTTTAACAGTTCAAATGCTTCTGCTCTGTTCATCTGTATATCTCCTCTCTCTGTCTGTCAGCTATATTTTATTACTTATCACACGCATTATCAATGATTTTTTCACATCATTGTTCAGGCTGTCTAATAATTATATTTTCTCCTCTTCAAAGCAAGGAAAAGAAACGTAAGCGCAACCGACATACACTCGGCAACAACAACAGAGCTCCATATGCCGTTGACGCCAAATATTCCCGGCAGCAGCAGAACCGCTGAGCATTCAAATACCAGAGTACGCAAAAAAGCTATCAGCGCAGAGGTGAGTCCGTCATTTAAGGCTGTAAAAAACGACGAGCCGTAAATGGAAAATCCCATAAGCAGAAATGCTGCCGCAAATATACGAAAGCCTGACACAGTCATTGCCATAAGCTGCGCATCATAGCCCACAAAAATCCACGCCAGAGGCTTTGCCAGAAGCTGTGATGCCGCTACCATACAAAACGCAAGCAGCAGGATAACCGTAAGACTTTTTTTCAGGAGGTTTTTCAGTTCCGCATAGTTCTTCGCGCCGAAATGATAGCTGACAACAGGAGCCGTCCCCACGGCATAGCCTATAAACATCCCCGAAAAAATCATACTAACATACATCATAACGCCATATGCCGCTATACCGTTTTCGCCGGCATATTTCATAAGCTGCATATTATACAGCATCGCAACAAGGCTCATTGAAACATTGGTCATCAGTTCAGACGAGCCGTTGGTGCAGGCCTTGAGTACAGCCCTGCCTTCAAACGATGTCCTGCCGAGCTTTAGAATACTGCTGTTTTGCCGTGAAAAATACAGCAGCGGAATACCGCCCCCTATAATTTCACTTATCGCTGTTGCAATTGCCGCACCCGCAAGCTTGTATTCCTGCGGCAGAAGTATTACCAGCACCGCGTCAAGTATCATATTGGTTACGCCGGCCGAAACAATTACAGCAAGCCCCAGCCTGGGCTTCTCTGCCGTAATCATAAAGCTCTGAAAAAGCTGCTGCAGCACATAAAACGGCAGTGTGACCAGAATAATCCGGGCATATATAATGCAGTTTTTCAGAAGCTCTCCCTCTGCTCCCAGCAGTATCGCAACCGGGCGGACAAAAATTATTCCGAGTATTGAAAGCACCACGCCTGCGCCAAAGGTTATATATACAAACAGTGAAAAGTATCTGTTTGCCTTCTTCGCATCTCCCTCGCCAAAGGTTTTGGCAACAATAGCAGAGCCCCCTGTGCCGAACATAAATCCTACAGCACCTAAAATCATCAGAACCGGCATAATAAGGTTCACTGCGGCAAAAGGCGTTTTGCCTGCAAAGTTTGATACAAAAAATCCGTCAACCACGCTGTATATCGATGTAAAAATCATCATGGCAACAGACGGCAGCGTAAACCTCAGCAGTCTGCCGTATGTAAAATGATCCGAAAGCTGAATTTTCATAAACTCCTCCAAATTTGTTTCTGTCGCAGCCTGCCTGCTACAGCTCTTCAAGACTTTTTCGAAATGAGTCGGCATATTTTTCAAGGAGTTTAAGGTGCAGGCTGATTTCCTCCCCGGTCCAGTCCGAGTAAGCCTCCGCCTCGGCCGCAAAAATTCTTGCAGCGGTTTCCTCTGCATACGCTCTGCCCTTTGAAGTCAGGCATACCTTTTTTGTTTTGCCTGTCTGCTGCTGCAGATAAACAATATCTTCGTTTTCAAGTCTGCGGATTGCCGAGTTTACGGTCTGCTTGCTGATTCCCGATGCCTTGCATATGTCGGCAAGCATACAGGTGCCCTCATTGTCATAAAGCATATACAGAATATGCATAACACTGTCTGCAACCCCCAGTCTGAGCGCCGCCTGATGATACAGGCTGTTGATTTCCGCAGTAAGATAGTTGATCCTGTGCAGATGCTCCATTATATTCTTTGTCATCATTTTCCTCCTTGTCCGAAATCGGACTATTACAGTTTAGTATGATTTCGGACTATTGTCAATGTTTTTCACGCAAAAAACACAAAAGACCCGCAAAACACGAGCCTTTCATATATCTGTTATATTGCTTCATATTCAAGCTGCACGCCCTCGCGCTTCAGCCTGATTACATCAAGGAACACCTCTGCCGTATCCATACAGGTAAGCACTGCAATTCCTTTTTCTATTGCTTTTCTTCTCAGCGACAGCCCCTCTGTGCCTTTTCTGTTGCCTACATTGGCTACATTAATCAGGATATTTATATCCTTGCCTGCCAGCTTCTCCGCCTCCTCAGGCACAAGAATCTCTGCATTTATGCCGCAGCCCGCAAGAAATTCGCCTGTACCCTGAGAGGCCATAACCTTAAAGCCTGCTTCGCTGTATTTTTTGACAACTTCTGCGGTAAATGCGTTTTTGTCAGCATCCTTAACCGCAACATATACTCCTCCTGTTTCAGGCACAGGTATGTTTGCGCCCTCAAAGCCTTTGAGAAACGCCTTGTGCAGATCCCTGTCAATGCCAAGCGCCTCTCCTGTTGATTTCATTTCAGGTCCCAGCGCTATGTCGGTATTGATAAGCTTTGCTCCCGAAAACACAGGAACCTTGACGGCATATCTGGAGGCTTCTTTGTATACGCCTGTTCCGTACTCTGTATCTTTGAGCCTGTGACCGAGCATTGCTCCGACAGCCAGCTCTATCATAGGAACGCCTGTAACCTTGCTTAGAATAGGTACTGTTCTTGAGGCTCTCGGATTTACTTCTATCACATAAACCTCCTGCCCGTCCGTCGCATACTGGATATTAACAAGTCCCACTATATGCAGAGCCTTTGAGATTTTTAACGTATAGTCTATGATTTTGTTTTTTATCTCCGCAGACAGTGAATAAGGCGGATATACCGAAATGCTGTCGCCGGAATGTACTCCGGTTCTTTCAACGTGCTCCATAATGCCCGGTATCAGGATATCCTCTCCGTCGCCTATGGCATCTATCTCCATTTCCCTGCCCTGTATGTATTTGTCCACAAGCACAGGATGCTCCTCCGAAAGAGATACTGCCTCCTTGAGATATTTGAGCAGTTCACCGTCGCTGTATACGACCTGCATTGCTCTGCCGCCTATTACATATGACGGCCTTACCATTACGGGATATTTGAGCTTTGCAACCGCTGCAAAGGCTTCCTCCTCCGTGGTTACCGCATATCCGTCAGGTGTGGGTATGCCAAGCTCGCTGAGAAGCTCCGAGAATTTTTCTCTGTCCTCTGCCATATCGATATACTGAAATTCCGTTCCAAGTATATTGATACTTCTGTTGTACAGATCCTCGGTTATATTAAGCGAGGTCTGACCGCCAAACTGCAGTATAACTCCCTTGGGGCGCTCTTTTTTGATGACGTTCATCACATCGTCTACGTGCAATGCTTCAAAATACAGCCTGTCTGATGTGTCAAAGTCGGTGCTTACTGTTTCGGGGTTGTTGTTTATCATTATCGATTCATAGCCCAGCCTGTTTATCGCCCATGCGCCGTGAACACAGCTGTAGTCAAATTCTATACCCTGTCCTATACGAATCGGTCCTGAGCCCACCACAAGAATTTTGTCGTTGCCGTCATATACAACCTCGTCCTCATCATCGTAGGTCGAATAATAGTATGGGGTCAGCGCCTCAAATTCGCCGCCGCAGGTGTCTACCATTTTGTAGACAGGGAATATATCATGGTATATTCTCATATCCGAAACAGCGCTTCTTGGCACTCCCGAAAGCTCCATGATTTCGTTTTCGGTAAAGCCCATGGTCTCGGCTTCTCTGAGAAGCTCGGCTGTCAGGCGCTGTGTTCTGAGTGTTTCCTCCATATCAGTTATGTTTTTTATCTTGTTCAGAAACCATGTGTCGATTTTTGTTATTTCAAACAGCTGCTCTACTGTAAATATGTTTCTTCTGTAGATCTCGGCGATAGCAAAAAGTCTTTCGTCATCGGCTTTTTTGAGCTTGGCAACAAGCTCCTCGTCATTAAGTCCGTCTATATACGGGTTTCTGAGTCCGTCGCATTTGACTTCAAGCGATGTGACCGCCTTGAGCAGTGCGCTTTCAAATGTCCTGCAGATTGCCATCACCTCTCCTGTGGCCTGCATCTGCGTACCCAAAGTTCTCAGTGAGGTTCTGAATTTGTCAAACGGAAATTTCGGAAATTTGACAACACAGTAGTCAAGAGCAGGCTCAAAGCAGGCGCTGGTGGTTCCTGTCACATAGTTTGAAAGCTCGTCAAGAGAATATCCCAGCGCAATTTTGGCAGCAAGCTTTGCTATAGGGTAGCCTGCCGCTTTTGAGGCAAGGGCTGAGGATCTGCTTACACGAGGGTTTACCTCTATTACAATGTATTCACCTGTTTCACCGTTTAATGCAAACTGCACATTGCAGCCGCCCTCTATGCCAAGGCTCTTGATTATTTTGAGGGCAGAGCTTCTGAGCATCTGATGTTCTCTGTCTCTTAATGTCTGCACGGGAGCGACAACTACGCTGTCTCCTGTATGTATTCCAACCGGATCGATGTTTTCCATACTGCAGACGATTATGCAGTTGTCCTTGGCATCGCGCATTACCTCATATTCGATTTCCTTCCAGCCTGCAACTGATTTTTCCAGCAGTATCTGGCCTATTGCGCTGTTTTCCATACCGCGCTTTGCAAGCAGGTCAAGCTCCTCTGCATTGGCGGCAATGCCGCCTCCGGTGCCGCCTAATGTATATGCCGGCCTTATAATTACGGGATAGCCCACCTGTTTTACAAATTCATAGCATTCCTCCATATGAGTCGCTATGGTGCTTGGCGGTACAGGCTCTCCTATTTCAAGCATCAGTTCCTTGAAGGCTTCTCTGTCCTCTGCTTTTTTGATGCTGTCTCTGTTAACTCCAAGCAGCTTCACTCCGTACTCTGCAAATACTCCGGCAGCTTCAAGCTCCATTGCAAGGTTAAGTCCTGTCTGGCCACCGAAACCTGCGAGAAATCCGTCGGGCTGTTCTTTTCTGATTATGCTGCTTACCGCCTCCGCAGTCAGAGGCTCTATGTATACCTTGTCTGCAATATCCTTGTCAGTCATTATCGTGGCAGGGTTGCTGTTGACAAGTATGGTTCTGATTCCTTCCTCTCTGATTGCCTTGCAGGCCTGTGTGCCTGCATAGTCAAACTCGGCTGCCTGCCCTACGACTATAGGGCCTGAGCCGATTATCATTATTTTTTTCAGTTTACTGTCCTTTGGCATTGTTTTCCCCCATCATCTCTATAAATTTGTCAAAAAGCATATTGGTGTCTTCAGGTCCCGCACAGGCTTCCGGATGGAACTGCACCGAAAACAGCGGCAGGCTCCTGTGCTTCATTCCCTCCACGCTCATGTCGTTAAGATTTATATACACCATCTCCATTCCCTTGAATATGAGAGAGTCGCCGTCTACCGCATAGCCGTGGTTCTGTGCAACTATGAAAGAACGGCCTGTTTCCTTGTCAAAGACTCCGTGGTTGCCGCCTCTGTGTCCGAATTTGAGTTTGTAGGTTTTGCCGCCCATTGCAAGAGCAAGTATCTGATGCCCCATGCATACTCCGAAAATCGGAAGCTCATTGACAAGCGCTTTTACTGTCTGTATTCCCTCTGTCGCCTCCTCCGGATCTCCCGGACCGTTTGTGAGAAAAAGTCCGTCGGGTGAAATGCTCATGATTTCCTCTGCTGAAGTTCCGTAAGGAAATATATGAATATCACAGTCTCTTGCTTTGAGGTTTTCTATTATTCCGGCCTTGACGCCGAAATCCAAAACCGCCACCTTGTAGCCCGTGCCCGGAATATGCTCGTATTCCGACACTCCTGCGGTTTTCATCTGGTCGTTTCTGAGCTCTGCAGCATCACACAAAGCCTTAATCTCCGAAACGGTTTTGTCCTCGTTGGTTATAACGCACTTGACCGTGCCGCCGTTTCTTATTTTTTTTGCAATTCTTCTTGTATCTACACCGTAAACCCCCGGGACCTTCATTTCCCTGAGCCATTCGTCTATGTTTTTTTCACTTGCCGCATTTGAAGGATTCAGGGATATGTCCTTCACTATGAAGCCTGACGCATGGATTTTGTCAGACTCGTTGTCAAGAGCGTTAATCCCGTAGTTGCCTATAAGCGGATAAGTCATATTTATAATCTGTCCTTTGTATGACGGATCGGTAAGTATCTCCTGATATCCGGTCATCGATGTGTTGAACACCAGCTCTCCCACATTGGTGCCCGGATATCCGAAGCCATATCCCCTGAATACAGTTCCGTCCTCTAAATAAATCATACCTTTCATTAAAACTTTGCTCCTCCCTTGTGTAGTTCTATATAATTATACATCGTCAGTTATATTTATGCAACAAGGTTTATGAATATTTTTTGTATTTTATTTATAATTATTCATCATATAAAATGAAAAACTGCTGATATGGCAGGGCACTGCTCCTTGCCCTGCTGAATCTGCGATAACATTTATAACCCCATATCCCCATGCTATAGTATAAGGCGGCCTTTCGGTCGCCTTAACTGTTCTGGTTATTTACTTGTTTTGTCCGGTACCGGTTTGAAGCCCCGTACCACCGTTATTATCTTTTTTCGATTGCTATTCCTGTCTTGTGTCCGTTAAGGTCAAATTCCTCAGGCGCATTGCCTGCGTCTAATGCAACAGCAAGGGTTTCTTTCATAATGTAGTCCCTGTGCTTCTTAACGGCCGCAGATATTTCGTCGTCCGCAGCTATTGTGATGCTGATGCTGTCCATCATTTCAAGACCCTTTTGTTTTCTCAGCTGCTGCACCTTGGATATAAGTTCTCTCGCAAAGCCTTCGTCAATAAGCTCTGCATCAAGATTTGTGTCAAGGATTACAAACAGGTTGTTTTCCATTGCAACAGCAAAGCCCTCTTTGGCGTCGATTCTTACATCCACAAAGTCTTTTTCGACTTTCATATCCTCATCGCCCACTTTGAGAACGCATTTGCCGCCCGACTCAAGCTCTGCCACGACTGCCGCCGCATCCGCTGCCGCAAGGGCTGCTCCGAAGGCCTTGATGTTTTTGCCCAGAGCCGGTCCTGCCACCTTGAAGTTAGGTTTAAGCGAATAGTTCATATATTTGTCAAGCTGTTTTTCAAACTTAACGCCCTTGACATTGAGCTCCTCCATAACAAGAGGCACCAGGTCCTCTATAACCGCTTCATATTTGCCGTCAACCAGGATTTCGCTGAGAGGCTGTCTTACTTTGATTCTCTGTTTTTCACGGATTCCTCTGCCCAGTGCGACAATATCCCGCACAAGATCCATTCTCTCCTCTGCTTTTTCGTCTATAAGGGCCGGATCCGATTTAGGGAAGAAGCTCAGGTGAACTGATTCTGCGCCTGTAAGGTCTGTGTAAATCTCATCTGAGATAAACGGTGCAAACGGAGCCATAAGCTGAGCAACGCCTGCAAGCACTTCATAGGTTGTGGCATATACGCTTTTTTTGTCCTCTGTCAGATCTTCTGCCCAGAATCTTCTTCTTGCTCTCCTGATGTACCAGTTTGACAGGTCTTCAACCACGAAGTTCTGTATTTTTCTTACGGTCTTCATATGGTCGTATCTGTTCATTTCCTCTGTAACATCATCGATAAGTCTGTTGTACTTGGAGAGTATCCATCTGTCAAGCTCAGGGCGTTTTCTGTAATCGACAAATACCTTGCCTATATCTATATTGTCCTGATTTGAATACAGCACGAAGAAGTTGTATACATTCCTGAGGGTTCCGAAGAATTTGCTTGTAATCTCTATGAGACCGTCCTCGTCAAATTTAGTCGGTGACCATGCAGGTGATGTGTGCAGCAGATACCATCTGGTTGCATCGGCGCCGTATTTGTCAAGCATTTCAAACGGATTTACGGTGTTGCCCACGTGCTTGCTCATCTTTTTGCCGTTCTTGTCAAGTATAAGGTCGTTTACAAGTACATTGCGGTACGGAGCCTGTCCCTTGATGAATACTGAGATTGCAAGCAGTGAATAGAACCATCCTCTTGTCTGGTCTATGCCCTCGCAGATAAAGTCTGCAGGGAACAGCTCTGTATCAAAATTCTCAGCGTTTTCAAACGGATAGTGCTGCTGTGCAAACGGCATAGCGCCGGAGTCAAACCAGCAGTCCATAACCTCAGGTATTCTTGTCATCGTCTTGCCGCAGTGAGGGCATCTGATATGCACGTCATCAACATACGGTCTGTGAAGCTCTATGCTCTCATCTATGTCTTCGATTGCTTTTTCGGCAAGCTCTGCTCTTGAACCTATACATTCGAGATGCCCGCATTCGCATCTCCAGATCGGAATAGGAGTGCCCCAGTATCTGTTTCTTGAGATTGCCCAGTCTTTGACATCTGCAATCCAGTTGCCGAATCTCTTCTCGCCCACATAGTCAGGATACCAGTTGACTTTGCTGTTGGCCTCAACAAGCTGATCCTTGAGCTTGCTCATTTCGATGTACCAGCTTGGTTTTGCATAGTAGATAAGCGGTGTGCCGCATCTCCAGCAGTGAGGATAGTTGTGCTCCATCTTTGCCTTTGCAAAGATTTTGTTTTCGGCTGCCAGCCATTTGATGATTTCAACATCAAGGCCGTCCTCCATTACAAATCTGCCCTCCCATGGAGTGGCTGTGTAGAGTCCCTGCTCGTTTACAGGGTTTAATACCGGCAGATTGTATTTCCTGCCGCACTGATAGTCGTCTTCACCGAAAGCCGGCGCAGTATGAACGATACCTGTACCGTCCTCTGTGGTTACATAGTCCATACATGTAACAAAGAATGCTTTTTTGTCGGCTCTGATAAACGGCATAAGCTGTTCGTATTCTATATATTCAAGGTCGCTGCCCTTCATCTCCTCGATGATCTCATAATTGCCTTCGCCAAGAACCTTGTCTGCAAGGCTTTTGCCCACATAAAACACGCTGCCCTCTTCATCGCCTGCAGTCATTCTGACTTTGAGATAATCATATTCAGGTCCTACCGTAAGCGCCACGTTTGCTGCCAGTGTCCAAGGAGTGGTTGTCCATGCAAGGAAATATTCGTCTGCGTCTTTTCTTTTGAATTTTGCTGTGATTGTCGTGGTCCTGACTTCCTTGTAGCCCTGAGCCACCTCGTGAGATGCAAGTCCTGTCCCGCATCTTGGGCAGAACGGAAGTATCTTGTGACCCTCATATATAAGGCCGGCCTTGAAAAATTCCCTGATAATCCACCAGCCTGTCTCGATATAGTTGTTGTCAAGTGTGATATACGGGTTTTCCATGTCGGCCATATATGCCATACGGTCGCTCATCTGTTCCCACATATCTGTATATGTGAATACGGACTCTCTGCATTTTTCGTTAAATTCTTTGATTCCGTATTTTTCGATGTCCTGCTTGCCTGACATTTTGAGCTGTTTTTCGACTTCGATTTCAACCGGCAGGCCGTGAGTGTCCCAGCCCGCTTTGCGGTGAACCTGATAGCCCTGCATTGTCTTGTAGCGGTTTACAGAGTCTTTGAGTGTTCTTGCCATTACGTGATGTATGCCCGGCTTGCCGTTGGCTGTAGGCGGACCCTCGTAGAAGTTAAACGCCGGCATACCCTCTCTTGTTGATATACATTTGCCCAGAAGATCTTCTTCTTTCCATTTAGCCACCTGTTCCTTCTGAACCTCGGCTATAGGTTTTTCTGATAAGTTTTTGAACATTTTTGTTACCCTTTCTGTTTTAATTATTTGGGGACATCAAAAATCCCCAACTCACAAAAGTGAATTAGGGACGATTTACAAAACCGCGGTACCACCCTAGTTACATATTAAAAAAATATGTCTCTCATTAGTGAAGCAGGCTCCGGAGTGATATTCGGACTTGTTTCACCGACGCTCTCTCAGCATACGAGCATCTCTCTGTAAGGGTATTACGCAAGCTTACTGGTTCCATCGCAGCCAATATTCGATTACTACTCATTTTACTAAAAAAATCATAGCGGTGTCAAGAGCTATGCGGATAAAAATTTATCGGCTGTTTTCGGGCTGTTTTCGTAGTGTCTGATAAGAGCCTGCATACCCAGTCTGCCAAAGCCCTCATCCGACAGCTCCTGATAATTCTCAATGACTTTGCCGAGCACATCAAGGTCAAGTCCGCCCAGCTTTGCCGAATCGTATGCCAGCTTCATGTCTTTTAGAAAAAAAGTGGAAATATACGGAATTAAAATTCCTATTTCCACATATCGCACA
>CAVDMD010000068.1:0-12429 GCA_963609975.1 bacterium
GAGCTGTGTCGAGCATATTTCAATGGTTCTTATCTTACAGCGAAGCTGAATTTTAATGGTAGAACCATTATACCCCATTTTGAGCAAATTACAAGTTGACAATTGCAGAGTATGTTAATATAATATATATTATGTCAGACAGCTAAATATAATCCTTATTAAGAGCGGCTGAGGGAATAGGCCCGATGAAGCCCGGCAACCTGTATCAACAAGGTGCTAAATCCTACAGAATACCAATTCTGAAAGATGAGGAATACATTGATTTATATGCCTCTTTTCAGAAAAGAGGCTTTTCTTTTGAATAAGGATTAAAGATTACAGGGAGGTAACCAAGATGAAAAAATTATTCACATCAGAGTCAGTAACCGAAGGTCATCCGGACAAAATATGCGACCAGATATCAGACGCTGTATTAGACGCTATTCTCGAACAGGATCCTATGGGCAGAGTTGCTGCCGAAACAACAGTAAACACAGGCTATGCAATGATAATGGGAGAAATCACAACATCCTGCTATATTGACATACCCAAAATCGCAAGAGATGTAATTACCCGGATAGGATATGACAGAGGCAAATACGGCTTTGACGGACATACCTGCGCCATTATGACATCAATAGACGAACAGTCCGGAGATATTGCAATGGGTGTTGACAATGCTCTTGAATACAAGGAAGGCTCACTTCACGATGAGGCTTTGATAGAGTCAACAGGCGCGGGAGATCAGGGCATAATGTTCGGTTTTGCCTGCAACGAAACTCCTGAGCTTATGCCTATGCCTATAGCGCTGGCGCACAAGCTGGCAATGCAGCTTACAAAGGTCAGAAAAAACGGAACTCTTAAATATTTAAGACCTGACGGCAAAACTCAGGTTACAGTTGAATACGACAATGATAAAGTCAAGAGAATAGATACCGTACTGGTTTCAACCCAGCACGATCCCGATGTATCACTTGAGCAGATCAGGGCAGATATGCTCGAATATGTAATCAGACCTGTAATTCCTGCAGAGCTGCTTGATGATGATACCAGATACTTTGTAAATCCTACCGGCAGATTTGTAATCGGCGGACCTCATGGAGATTCGGGACTTACGGGAAGAAAAATAATAGTTGACACCTACGGCGGATATGCAAGGCATGGCGGCGGAGCGTTCTCAGGCAAGGATCCCACAAAGGTTGACCGTTCTGCCACTTACGCTGCAAGATACGTTGCAAAAAACATTGTGGCTGCAGGTCTTGCGGACAAATGTGAAATACAGCTTGCATATGCAATAGGCGTTGCAAAGCCTGTATCAATACTTGTAGATACATTCGGCACAGGCAGAATCTCAGATGAGGACATATCCTCACTTGTCGCAAAGCATTTTGATTTAAGACCTGCGGCAATCATCAGAGATTTAGATCTCAGAAGGCCTATCTACAGGCAGGTTGCGGCATACGGACACTTCGGAAGAACAGATATAGATCTTCCTTGGGAGCACACAGACAAGGCTGAAATATTAAGAAAAGAAGCAGGCATCTGCTAAACACTCAAGGCGGGGGAAATCATTCCTTCGCCTTGAACATTATGTCAAAAACCTGCCTGCATATTTTTTTCATCTCCGCCTGTCTTGTATTTGTCAATGCTATCAGATAAAAATCTTCTTCCGGACATATCCAGAAAGCCGATGAGAATCCGTCATCGCCGCCGTTATGTCCGTAGTATGTAACCTCGTTTCTCTCATAAACGAACCATCCCAGAGCCATATATTCATTTTTGTTAAAAGTCTTTACCTGCGGTTTCCATATGCGGCTGTATACTGCCTGCGCAAGCAGCGGCTCTGCCGTTTTCCCCATGCTGCCGTCAATATGAAGCTGCGCAAACCTTTCAAGGTCATATATATTCGATGTCAGAGTCGAGCTTGGGGCATGAATCCTGCTGTACGGGTAATATCGCTCATAAACGATATGCTTTGACAGATCCTTGGTATGAGGCTTTACCAGCGCCTCTCTGTCGCCTCTTGCAAAGGTAAGAAACGATGAGTCTGCCATACCTGCAGGCGCAAATATATTCTCATCCATATACTGTTCAAAGCTGCATCCTGCCGCCTCCGCTATGACTGCTCCAAGTATATCGTAGCCCGCATCACTGTAGCAGAACCTGTTTGCCGCAGGCGCCGACAGTAATCCTCTTTTTCTTATCTCATCGCCCAGAACATATCTTTTGAGCGCATCATCATCTGTTTCGGGTCTGTCCCAGTGAAGATCGTGCACCATACCTATCCCCGAAGTGTGCCTGAGCAGTTCCCTGACGGTAATTGCCTCCGCCCTCACATCGTTTATTTCAAATTCACGAATTATATCTGTTATTCTGTCATCAATATCAAGCCAGCCTCTCTCTGCAAGCTGCATTACGGCTGTTGCGGTAAACAGCTTGGCAACAGAGGCGCAGTGAAACACATCATTTAACTCCATCTGTTTTTTTGCGGGGAAATCCGAATAGCCAAAGGCTCTCCTGTATATTAAATCCCCTTTTTTTACCGATACTGCAAGCCCCGGCAGGTCCTGATAAAAATATGTATCCTCAAAATATCTGTCTAAATTTTTCAAAAGTCGCTCCTTTACTTTTTTTAATATATTAAGTATACTAAATATATTAAGTTTTGGGAAAGGATAATATTATGAAATACACAAATTTTAAAGGTAACAAAGCTTCTCTGCTGGGAATGGGCTGCATGAGGCTTCCTGTCGGCAGTGACGGCAAGGTTGACGAGGCAGAGGCAATACGGATTATAAGGCATGGTATTGACAGTGGCATCACCTATGTTGACACCGCATATATGTATCACGACGGACTCAGTGAGAAGGTGCTTGGCAGAGCTCTCAAAGACGGCTACAGAGAAAAGGTGCTGCTGGCGGACAAGATGCCGCCGTGGCTTGCCAAAAGCGAAGAGGATATCGAAAAGATTTTTAACAAGCAGCTTGAAAGACTGCAGACAGATTATATAGATATGTATCTTGTTCACAATGTAGGCAGCAAGCTGTGGAAATTCACAGAGAAATACAATGTGCTGGATTTTCTCTCAAAGAAAAAGGCAGAGGGCAAAATCGGACACATCGGATTTTCATTCCATGATGACTATGAATTTTTTGAAGAGGTTATCGACAAATTCCCATGGGAGTTTGTGCAGATACAGTTAAATTATATAGACGAGAATTTTCAGGCCGGTATCAGAGGTCTTAAGCTTGCAGGCAGCAGGGGACTTCCCGTTGTTATCATGGAGCCTCTCAAAGGCGGCAGACTGGCAAGCACAATGCCTCCTGCGGTAGACGAAATCTGGTCACAGATGAAAGAAACAAGAACTCCTGTAGAGTGGGCTTTCAGATGGGTTGCGGATTTCCCTGAGGTAATGACAGTATTAAGCGGAATGAGCTCATATGATCAGCTTGAGGATAATCTCAGGATTTTTGAAGGGCTTGAAGCAGGAAGCCTTACAGCAGAAGAAAAAAAAGTAATATCCTCTGTCGCAGACAAATTCCATGAGCTTATCGAATACGACTGCACCAAATGCAGATACTGTATGCCATGTCCAGAAAAAATAGATATACCAAGAACCATAGATTTATATAATCAGCTGGGCATATACGACAATGCAGACGCTATACGGGTTGAGTACAGCTGGATGGCTCCTCATATGCCGTCAAAATGCGTGACCTGCAGGAAGTGCGAGTCACACTGCCCTCAGAGCCTGCCTATTTCCGACATTATGAAAAAAGCCGCAGCTGAATTCGAAAACAAATAACCATACAAATAAGCGAGGTCATATGACCTCGCTTATGATTTGCAATCAAATTATTTTGAAACTGCGTCTAAGAAAGCTTTTTCGTTTAATTCATCTGCATATTCTGAATCCATTTCTTTGATTCCTGCAGGGAATTCATACTTAGCAAGTCTTTCTACGAATGGATCCGGATCAAAGTGTTCCGGTCCCCATGCACCTGCATCGCTCCAGATACCTTTGGCGATAAGTTCCATCATGATTACAGGACCTACTGCAGTCTGAGCAACTACTGAGTTAGTAGTGTACTTAGCGATACATTCCTGGTTGTCAGCAATCTGATATAAGTAAACTGATCTGTACTTGCCGTCTTTCCAGCCTGTTACCCAAGTGCCGGCACAGCCTTTACCTGTCATTGTCATTGTAGCGTCAACAGGGCTAGGGATTACTTTGCATACGAAATCTCTAGGAGTGATTTCGCTGTCGCCAACCTTGATCTTAGTTCTCTTGTCTGAAAGACCATATTCAAATAATACCATTAATTTCTTTCTGAAATCAGCAGGTACGCCATATTTGAATGTACATCTGTTACAATCGATTTCTCTTGGTACTAACAGTACTTCTTCGTGCTCTACGTTGATTACTTCTACGTCGCCGATGCCGCCAGGGAAGTTGAAGATTTCAGGTTCTGAGAACTGCTCTGTGCAGAACCAGTGTCCTTCAGGATGCTCTTCGTTCTTTTCCCAGATTACAGGTGGCTGTAAGCATTCTTCGATAGTTGTCCATACTGAGAAACCAAAGTCTGAATCAGTATTTCCGTAGTTGTCTCCGTCTCTTACGTTAACTTCATCAATCTTGTCGAATAAGTGCTTAGCTGCATATTTAGCAAATACGTCAGCCATACCAGGCTCAACACCTGAACCGCAGATAGCGATCTTGCCTGATTTTTCCCATTCTTTCTGCTTAGCGAACTGATAGTCACCAAGTTTGATGTTTGTTAATTCATAAGGCTTTTCAGGGTGTTCTGTACCTAATGTCATAGCACAGTCTAAGTATCCGATACCGATTTCCAGGCAGGTATCAAATATAGTTTCATTCATTCTTGGGTCGCAAGCGTTCATTGCGAAATCGCAATCATGCTTCTTTGCAACTGATTTGATGCTCTCTGCATCCATTGCGTTGATCTGTTCAGGAACAAATTTGCCGCCTCCGCAGATTTCGTCAGCAACTTTTTTTGCTCTTTCGAGATTGTAGTCAGCAACTACTACTTTTTCTGCCCAGTCTCCGTCTGCTCCTGCTCTAGCTATAATCTTGGCAGCTGATGTACCAACTCCGCCAGCTCCGATGATTAAAAGTTTCATATCATTACCTCCATTTTATGTTCAGCATTATTGCTGGTTATACTTGTCTATGTATTTATTCTACCATATCAGATAATTGTTACAACTATGGGTTTGCTCAAATTAAATACTAATTTGCTCAATGTTCTAACTTTCAAACATTGAGCAAATATATTTTTATATTTCTTCATTATCTCCATCTTCATCTTCGGCGGTTTCAAGTTCAACAGAGCGTTCTTCCATCTCCTCTTCAAGAGTTTTTTCGACCGGCTCTGTTCTGACAAAATGGCTGTCATAAAACTCCACCGCTTCTTTCACGGGACCGTCAAAGGCAATCTTTCCGGAGTCTATGACAATTCCTCTGCTGCACAGTTTTTTGTTCAGAGCCATAGACCCCGAAACAAACAGCAGTGTGACGTTTTCGTCTGAAACTATTGATTTCAGCTTGTTTATGGATTTAATTCTGAAGCCCTTGTCGCCGACTCCCATAGCCTCATCTATTATCAGTATGTCGGGCTTCATGGTCATATTGATTGCAAATCCGAGTCTTGCAGCCATACCGCTCGAATAGGTTCTCACAGGCTGGTCTATATACTCGCCAAGCTCCGCAAATTCTATTATTTCATCCTCATGCGCCTCAATCTGCTCATCACTCCAGCCCAGCAGCCTGCCTCTGAGATACAGGTTCTCTCTGCCTGTAAATTCCGGATCAAAGCCTGCTCTCAGCTCGAGTATGGCGTTTATATTGCCCTCAACTGCAATCTCGCCTCCGGTGGGAAATGTAACCCCTGTTATCATTTTCATGAGGGTTGATTTGCCTGCGCCGTTGTTGCCTATAAAGGCTACTGTTTCTCCCCTGCAAATCTCAAAGGAAACATTGTTTACGGCCTTTTTCTTTTTGTATTTGCCGTTTCTGAAAATAACGGACTTCATTCTTTCCTTGTTGCTTTTGTAGAGTCTGTAGACTTTTGTCACATTCTTCACTTTTATGATAGGTTCACTCATTTGCCGCCCTCCTACAGAACATCGGGGATTTCTTTTCTCAGTCTTTTGTAAAGCCACAGTGCCAGCAGTCCGAACAGAAACAGAACAGACAGGAAGCACAGCAGCTGTTTCCACTGTTCAAAAAACCATATATGCCTTGTGAAGCAGTTTCTGTAGCCCTCGACAATATATGTCACCGGATTAAAATAAAACAGTCTTCTTACCCACCTGTACGGTATTGTATTCACATCAAAAAGAATACCCGAAAGCCAGAATATTGCCGATACCATGGCCTTGAGCATATTGTGAAAATCCCTGCTTACAACAGAAAGCAGGCCTGTCACCATACTCCACAGTATAGTGAATATAAGCATAAATGCCGTATAAAGCGGCAGCTGTATCCAGTAAACCGACGGCGGAAATCCGAAGCAGAAAAACAGAACAATAACTCCGCCCATCAGCAGCACATGGCTGTACATATTAGACAGGCTTACAAATGTAGGTATCACCGAAACGGGGAATTTTATCTTGGTGACAAGTTTTTTGTATCTGCGAAAGCACGATGCGCCGCTGTAAATCATATCGCGCATATAAAACCATGCCACCATACCCACAACAAGCCACAGAAAATAAGGGCATATAATCCCGTCTATGTCCTTGGAGCCTCTGAAGCCTATTGTAATTGCAAACCAGAATACGAATATCGTCATCGTAGGCTTTATGAACGCCCATACCCAGCCGAGTCCCGAACCTTTGAAGTTCTTGTTTATATCCACCTTTGCAAGACCGGTTATCTGCGATTTGTATGATATATGCTCATCAACTATCTCTTTTAATACCTTAAACATAAATTTCTCCCATACGCCCTGTTATCATACTGCTTTCAGAATTCATATGAGTTATTATATTCCATACCGCTAAAAAAATCAACAATTCTCGCTTTTAAGGGCTTCACTGTGGTTTACTTTGAAGCTGACTTATGGTAAATTATATATGATTGACTAAGGGGACCATTCTAATGAAACTGATATTAAAAACATTCAAACTGATTCTCAGAATCATATATGCTCCTATGAAGCTTTTTCCCGCAGACAGCCGCAAAATCCTGTTTTTGAGCAGGCAGTCAAACGAGAAAACCTTAGATTTCGATATGCTTCAAAAAGAGCTGCTGAAAACAGACCCTCAGCTTCATTTTGTCACCATATGCAAACGCTCCGGCGACAGCAGAGCCGATTATTTTTCTTTCGGAATATGTCTGCTGAGAAGTATGTACCATCTGGCAACCTCAAAAGTATGCGTTATGGACTCATACTGGCCCGCCGTATGCATACTCAATCACAAAAGCTCTCTTACTGTGATTCAGATATGGCACGCTCTGGGCAAAATCAAACAGTCCGGATACCAGACCGTAGGCAGAGCCGGCGGCAGAGGCAGGCTGATTGCAGACGAGCTTTGTATGCACAGAAATTACGACCTTATAATAGCCGGCGGCAAAGCGTGGAACCCTTATTACTGTGCGTCCTTCGGCACTACAGAGGAAAGGCTTGTCAATATCGGACTTCCGCGGATAGACTATCTCATAGAGCAGGAGTCTGCAAACCGCGAAAAAATATACAGCGCCTATCCTGAATTCAGAGATAAAACAGTTCTTCTTTATGCGCCCACTTTCAGAAAGGGCATCGAGGCAAACTGGCTGCCTCTTGCGGAGAACATTGATTTTGACAGATATATACTGGTGGTCAAGGGACACCCGAACCAGCCCCTTACCTGCGATATACCGCAGGTCTGCACCTGTGACGAATTCAAATCGGCAGAGCTGCTTTCGGTCTGCGATTATCTTATCACAGATTATTCGGCCATAGCCATTGAGGGAGCTGTATTAAACCGCAAGACCTACTATTTTGTATATGATTATGATGAATACATCTCCAAAAACGGCACGAATATAGATTTATTCAAAGAAATGCCCGGCTGTGTATTCAGATCAGCCAGAGAGCTTTGTCTCGCCATAGACGGCGAATACCCCGAAAGCTCGCTTCAAAGCTACAGACAGAGATTTCTGCCCGAAAACCTCGGCACTTCGACAGAATCCCTTGCGAAGCTTATTTTTACAAAACTACAGGAGAATAATCAGAACAGATGATTGACTTTATTAAAAAACTTCTTGATAAAATAAAATTGTTTGTCCTCTACTGGACCAGAATCGTATTTGTAAAAAACCATTTCAAATGCTCGCTTTTTAATAAGCTGCGCTCCAATATATTCGGAGGTTATCTGGCAGACCAGTATGTGCTTTACGATTTCCGGCACAATGACAAAAAAGAATACCTGTCTGAATTTGACTGGTACAGATCAAGATATATAAACAAGCCTTTTGATTTTCTTATGAACAACAAAATCGCCTGCAACGAAATTCTGCAGCAGTATGTAAGGGTTCCTGAAATATATGCTTTCAGCAGGGAAAAACTCATTGCGGATTTTGACGGCAGACAGCTTGATTTCAATGATCTGTGCAGCATAATTGCCGAGCACCACCCCGTATTCATAAAGCCATACGGCAAAGGCAAGGGCAATGGAGTTTTCAGACTTGATTACAGGGATAATATGTACTATGCGGACAACAGAGCTCTGACCGCAGATGAAATGACAGCTTTTTTGAAAAAACAAAAAAACTGGATGATGTGCGAGGCTATGACCCAGCACAAATACTCTTCTGACATATACGATCAGACAGTGAACACAATAAGGCTTATAACTCTCAGGGAGCCTGCAACCGGCAACTATAAGATTTTTTTTGCGGTTCAGAGAATCGGCACCCATGAAACGATTCCTGTTGATAACGGCAGCCGGGGCGGTCTTATCTCCAAAATAGATCTTGAAACCGGTACGCTGAGCGAGGCAAGGTGCCTGCACAGCCTGGAGGTTCACAAGGTTCACCCTGATTCTAAAGCTCCTATCGAGGGCGTCAGGATTCCCGGCTGGGATAACATCAAATCAAAAATGCTGGCGCTTGCAAACAAGCTCCCCTATATGTATTTTGTGGCATGGGATATTCTCATCACACCTGAGGATTTTTGCATTATCGAGGCAAACACTTCTTCGGGAGTCAACATAATACAGCTTTGGGGCGGTCAGAGAAACAACGAGCTTGGAGATTTTTACAGATATCATAAGGTTATAAAATAGGGGGGGCTTATGAAATATATTATTATGGCCGACGGCAAAGGCACCAGATGGAATAACTTTAATAATATACCCAAGCATTTTATTGAAATCAACGGAGAAAAAATAATATTCAGAACCGTAAGGCTTTTGAATGAAATGGATCCTGCCTGCAGCGTCACTGTCACCTCTCACGATCCAAGATATGATATACCCGGCTCTGTAAGGTATGAACCTGTAAACAATATACTGGAAATTGACAGGTTTACCGAAGAACTGATTGAAAACAATGTCTGCTTTCTTTACGGGGACACCTACTATTCCGAAGAAGCTCTGAGCACCATCATCAGCACCGAGGCTGAGCCTTTGATGTTCTTTGGAAACAGCCGTTCAATAATCGCCGTAAAAATTAAAGACGCAGATGTCTTCAAAAAGCATTTCAGCCGTATAAAAGCTCTGTTTATTGCAGGTAAAATCAGCCGCTGCGTCGGCTGGCAGATTTATGAATCCTTCACAGGGGGCGACCTTGAGTCAAATCAGATAAACGGCAGCTTTGTCAGAATAGACGACAGCAGCAGGGATTTCAACTCACCTGCTGATTATATAAACAAATAATAAGAGGTATCAGTATGCAATTAAAAAATATAGCTAAAAAACTCAGAAAAAAAATCGCCGCATCAGAACCAACTTCGGCATTTTCAAAATGGTTTATTGTCACATTTTATAAATTCGGACTGCTGCTTACCGGCAATCTCAAAAAAAGAAAAACCAACCTTTACGAAGTTATAAACGAGACTGCGAGCGATGAAATAAAATCAGATCCCCGCTATGCCAGAAAAATCTATAACGATATTATGTTCTGCCGGTTTATTTACGGTATTGCAGCAAGAGAATACTTCACATTTGATTTTGAAAAGCTTTCTCATCAGGGCAGAAAAACCTTTGTTACAAGAGGCAACAAATACGAATTTTACAGGAAATTCAACAGCCCGAATTATACCAACTTTTTTAATCTCAAAACTGAAACAATCCGTAAATTCGGCAAATTCTACAAAAGAGATGTATTGTGCATATATGATGAGGGGGATTTCGGCAAGTTTGAGGAGTTTGTGCAGAAGCATCCCAGATTCATATACAAGCCTGCCAACGATTACGGCGGCCATGGCATAGAAATATATGATTCGACACAGTATGAGTCACTTCGCGATCTTTTCGATATAATAATTTTTAACGGATTCTGCGTAGTCGAAGAACTCATTGTGCAGGCTCATGCAATAGCGCAGTTTCACCCGCAGTCAGTAAACACCATGAGGGTTGTCGCATTTTTAACACCGCAGGGCAACACTGAAATCCAGTGGTGTTTCCTGAGAATGGGAATGGGCGGCAACCATACGGATAACATGAGTTCCGGAGGACTTGCGGCCTTGGTTGACCCCAAAACAGGAATTATCTACACCTCAGGCAGGGACTGGCTTGGCTGCACGCACATATCTCACCCGGATACGGGAGTGCAGCTCGTAGGATTTCAGATCCCCGAATGGGACACTCTTCTCAAAATGGTTGACGAGCTTGCTCATGTACTGCCGGAAGTGCGTCTTGTGGGCTGGGATCTTGCATATACCGACAAGGGCTGGGTATTCGTCGAAGGCAATGCACGCCCTCAATGCGTTTCCGTCCAGATAACAGAACATAACGGCAAGCTGCATTTGTATCAGAATATGGCCAAAAAATTTGAACAGACTGCTGAATAGTGAGGTAAGACAATGAATAATAAAATATCAATAGGCTTTACAGGCGATTTGGGTTTCAGCGGATATTTTACAGGCGCCTACAAAAACCCTGACCTGCTGGACAACAGCTTAAAAGAATTTTTCAAAACAAATGATGCCACCGTCATAAATTACGAAAACCCTATAACAGCCTGCCGCATAACCAAGAAAAAAAGGCTTGCTCACAGAAGCGACCCCGAAGCGCTCGATTTCATAAAAGCAAACTTCAACAATCCGGTTCTTTCCTTTGCAAACAACCATCTTATGGATTACGGTTACATCGGAATGATTGACACAATAGAAAATACGGAAGCTGCAGAGCTCCCATATATAGGCGCGGGGCGGAATATCGACGAGGCCTCCAAAATGATTGTTATCGGCGATGATATAAAAATCGGAATAATGTCAATGCAGTACAAAAAATATATGGTTGCAAACGACCTCCATGGCGGACCTTTTCATGAGTCCTCAGACTCATATATTAAAAAACGTGTTGAAGAATTCCGTTCAAAAGTTGACTGGCTTGTTCTCGTATATCACGGAGGAGATGAGTTCCTTTATTCACCTATGCCGTATATCCGCAAGCTCCTGAAAAAATATCTTGACTGGGGCTGCGATATAGTTGTTGCGCATCACCCTCATGTAGTGCAGGGGTTTGAGTACGCAGGCAAAAAAGCCATATTTTATTCTCTCGGCAATTTCATATTTGATACGGATTACCAGAGAGTTCAGGAAGGCACCGACAGAGGTATGCTCCTGAGGCTTACATTTACCAAAGATGCGTTTTCTTTTGAGGGAGTGCCGACTTTCATCGACAGAAGCAGGCAGACTGTTTCGCAGGGTGCGCCGGATCCTCATTTTGCAGACATCAATAAAATTAATTACAATGCACTGTGGACATCTGAAGCATACAGAAAATTAAAGGTAATGCAAAATGCCGCAGAATTAAAAGAGCTTGAAACAGAAGAAAAAATACAGCTTGCAGAAAAAGAGTCTCTGCGTGTTGAACAGCTAAAACGTGCGCATATTATGAAGCTTATACAGCAAGACCTCGCAGATGACAGCGACCTTGATGAGCTTGACGAAAATGTTGAGAACGAGAAACATACGGTTACCGGCAAAAAATCATTTTATAAAAAAATGCGCACCGCCTACAGAAAAATCGTTGTCCACGCTCCTGCAAACCGCAGAGCTTTGAAGCTTAAATACGGGCGACTGCTGTACAGACTTTTTTACAGAAGCAAAAATATATCTGAGTGAAGCTTCAGGCTGTGCATTAGCGGATAAACCGTTGTTTGCCCCAAATGCACAGCCCTCTTTGCTATTTTACAGGCTCTAAGAGAAACACACCATAAACAAGGTGTTTACAGCTTCTCTATCTCATCTGCCGACAATCCTGTATACTTTGAAATCT